>NZ_MSTL01000008.1:0-120269 GCF_002752475.1 Serratia sp. OLAL2
GGATATCGTCTTGTGGAGTGCCCACACAGATTGTCTGATAAATTGTTAAAGAGCAGTGCCGAGAAACTCATCGGCGCGGGCTGCGTATATTACGCTTTTCGCCCTGAGAGTCAAGCGTTTATTTCGCTTTCTTCTCGCTGACCCGGCGGCTTGTCAGTCGTTGTTCCCGGTCAGTGGAGGCGCATTATAGGGAGTTCTCGGCGGGCCGCAACCCCTATTTTCAATATTTTTTCCGACCGTTGAATGTTTAACCAAAACACCATTAAAGCGGCAGTTTTTTCAACGATTTAAAGCCATAACCCTGCAAAACGGGCAATAAAGCGTCAGTATCTTCATTTAACGCCATGCAATACGCCAGATTCTCTTCCTGGCTCGAGACCAGATTTTCCTGCGTTGAGATGAGCCAGGCGGTGCGGCGGGCAATCGCCGCGCCGGAATCCACCAGCCGGGTGCCTTCCGGCAACACCTGCATCAACTCTTCAGCTAATAGAGGGAAATGGGTGCAGCCCAGCACGACAGTATCCGGCGGCTCGCGCATGCTCAGCCACGGATGCAGGATCTTCTTCAGCACCGGCAGCGGCACGGCTTCGCCGTGCAGCTTGGCTTCCGCCAGCTCCACCAGCTCTGAAGAGCCCAGCAGTTCAATCTTACAGTCGGTAGCAAAACGGGAAATCAGTTCATGGGTGTAGCTGCGCTGTACGGTACCGCGGGTCGCCAACAGGCCGACAATGCCGTTAACGGTAAGACGGGCGGCAGGCTTGATGGCGGGCACCACGCCCACGACAGGGAAACTGAAACGCTCGCGCAGGGCCGGTAAGGAGACAGTACTGGCGGTGTTACAGGCAATGACGACAATCGCCAGAGGATGACGCTGCTGCACCGCGCCGACAATTTCCAGCACGCGCTCAACGATAAACTCTTCGGACTTCTCGCCGTAGGGGAACGCCACGTTGTCGAAAGCGTATATATAGTGGAGATCCGGCAGCAACTGCCGAACCTCCTGATACACCGACAACCCGCCGACGCCGGAATCAAAAACCAGCACCGTCGGGCGAGGTGTGGCGGTGCTGTTAGAAGGTATAGCTTCCAGTGAGGTAGTATTCTCTTCCTGGAGTAGCGTAGCCATAGGCCGTCTCATAATCTTTATCAAACAGGTTGGCAATTCTACCACGAACTGTCAGATGAGATGTGACCGGATACGAAACTGCGAGATCCCACAGGCTCACGCCGCCGAGTTTAACCGTCGGGCTAGGATAAACGCCATAATCCTTGTCGTAGCGCTCACCCAGGTATTGATAGGTCACTGCCCAATCAAAGTCGTACAGTTGCCAATCCAGCTCGTATTTCACCTGCTGTTTAGCGCGGCGCAGCAGCACTTCGTTGGTTTTAGCATTGCGCGGGTCGACATAATCGTAACCAATCTGATGCGTCAGCGGGCCGGTTTCAAAAGAAGCCGTGGCCTCTACACCTTTAATGGTCGCCTTACCGATATTATAATAGCGGTAACTCACCGGATCGCTGTCGATAAGATTATCAATGTCATTGCGATAACCGGAAATACGCCAGGTCACAGGCCCGGTCAAGCCTTCAAAACCGCCTTCCCATTGCTTGCTTTCTTCCGGTTTCAAATTATTGTTGCCGTAAGTGGTACTAAACAACTGGTTCATGTTTGGCGCTTTGAACGCGGTACCGTAAGAGGCAATGAAACGATACCCCTCGATGAATTCCCAGGCTGCACTGGTTTGCCAGGTGCCGTGCCAACCGAACTCCGAGTTGTCGTCGCCACGCGCAGCAGCCTCCAGCGTCACCGGTCCCACCAACTGTTGCCCAGTCAGATAGATGCCAGTATTGCGCTGGCTTCTCTCGCTGCTGACGGACGCGGTACCCGGTTTGATTTGTTGATCCTGCCAATCTGCGCCCGCACTAATGGTGCCTTGGGCAACCTTGAACGTGTTGCCCCACTGCAGATTGTACTGTTCCGAATCATCCAAACTGGAGGAGATCGCATACTGGCCTTTGCGCGGATCGTAATTGTAGTCTTTGCTGTGGCTGTAACTCCCCACTAGCTGCGTGGCGTAAATCCCTTCCTGATAGCGCAACCCCGTGTCCCATGTTTGGCTGTACAGCTTACGGGTATCGGGCAGACCGGTAATATTGAAGTCTTTATCGTAAGAATAGAATCCATCGTAGCCTGTACGATTATCGTAACCATAACCACGCACAAAACCGCTGATTTGCTCGTTAAATTGGTGCTGCAATGCGCCGTAGAGCAATTTGCTCATAAAGCCGTCGCGATCGGGCTGAGGAATACTGGTATTACCTTCAGCCACCACGTCATACCCTTTGGTATAGGTGTAATTCCCCGCCACCGTCGCCACGGTGCTGTCACCCAGTTGTTGTTGGGTCGACGCGTCATAGGATTGATAGCCGTTGGAGCCGACGCCGGCTGAGAGCGTCGTGCCGTTCTTTTCGCGGGTGGTAATAATGTTGACCACGCCGCCGATGGCATCGGAGCCGTACACCGCCGAGCGCGGGCCGCGAATGTATTCGACTTTCTGCACCAGCGAAATCGGGATTTGGCTGAGATCGGAAGAACCGCTGACGCCCGCCTGATTAAGGCGAATGCCGTCAATTAGCACCAGCACATGGCTGGAGTTGGTGCCGCGAATAAACAGCGAGCTCTTTTGTCCCAATCCACCGTTTTGGCCAACGTCCACGCCCGGCAAACGGCGCATCACGTCGGTCAGGCTTTTGGCCTGCCAGCGATCGATATCGTTACGGGTGACGATGGAAGTCGGTGCCAGCACAGAAGAAACCGGCTGCGGGAAACGGTTGGCGGTCACCACCAGGTTATCGCCATTCTTGGCTGTGGTGTTGTCTTGCGCCCATCCAGAAAAAGCCGTGACGGAGGAGACCACCGCCAGCAGCGTATTTTTTGTAATTGTCATGAGAAAAGCATCCAAACTTAATTGGCGGATGCCGCAGGATCATGGCCGGTAGTTCGCGACGGCCACGGACATTGCGACGTAACACCGGCAGGTCTTCGGGCTTGGGATTTGCGGGCCGCGGGGCGCGACCAGCAACGGGCGATGACTTCCCATCCTGCAGTGGACAGTGTCTGCGTCGAAACGCTATCGCCGTGACTTCCCCTTACCGCTGCGCGTCAGCTCCGGATTCACACCGGATTCCCTTTTCACTCGCTGCTTGAGGCCGGACGGCAATGCTACGATCAATGAAAATAGATGTCTAGACTGCTACTAATGTTACAAATAATAAACGCGACAAAACTGGACTTCACGGGCTGATTCCCTACAATCCCCGCTGATCAAATTTGCCTGACGAGAAGACACACATGACGCCCGAGAATTTGCCTATTGAACGTTACGATGACCAACTGGCGGAGAAAGTCGCCCGCCTGAAGATGTTGATGTCACCGTTCGCGGCGCCCGAGCCGGAAGTGTTCCGCTCGCCAGTCGACCATTACCGCATGCGCGCCGAATTCCGCATCTGGCACGACGCGGATGACATGTATCACATCATGTTCGATCAACAGACCAAGCAGCGTATTCGCGTCGACCAGTTCCCGGCGGCCAGCGAGCTGATCAACCGCCTGATGACCGCCCTGATCGCCGCGCTGAAACCGGAGCCGATCCTGCGCCACAAGCTGTTCCAGATCGATTATCTGTCGACGCGAAGCGGCAAAATCATCGCTTCGCTGCTGTATCACCGCAAGCTGGATGACGTTTGGCAACAGCGAGCCGAGCAGCTGCGCGACGAGCTGCGCGCTCAGGGTTTCGACCTGCAGCTGATCGGCCGGGCGTCGAAGACCAAGATCATGCTCGACCAGGATTATGTTGACGAAGTGCTGCCGGTCGCCAGCCGCGACATGATCTATCGTCAGGTGGAAAACAGCTTCACGCAGCCCAACGCGGCCATGAACGTGCAGATGCTGGAGTGGGCGTTGGCGGTTACCGCCGGTTCCAAAGGCGATTTGCTGGAGCTGTACTGCGGCAACGGCAACTTCTCGCTGGCGCTGGCGCGCAATTTCGAGCGCGTGCTGGCGACCGAGATCGCCAAGCCGTCGGTGGCGGCGGCGCAGTACAACATCGCCGCCAACCATATCGACAACGTGCAAATCATCCGCATGGCGGCAGAAGACTTCACTCAGGCGATGAACGGAGTACGCGAATTCAACCGGTTGAAAGGCATCGATCTGAGCGGCTACAACTGCGAGACGATTTTCGTCGATCCGCCGCGCAGCGGGCTGGACGAGGAAACGGTGAAGATGGTGCAGGCTTACCCGCGCATTCTGTATATTTCATGCAATCCGGAAACGCTGTGTGCCAACCTGGAAACGCTGCAGGCCACCCACCGGGTCAGCCGCCTGGCGCTGTTCGATCAGTTCCCGTATACCCATCACATGGAATGCGGTGTGTTGCTGGAAAAGCATCGCTGATACGACAGGGGCGCCATGATGGCGCCCCGTTTCATTACGATTCTTGAGTCGGCGCATCCGGCGCCTTGCGCGCCTTCAGTTTCATCCCGATCCACAGCACCAGCGCCACGCAGATCACCGACGGCAGGAAGTTGGAGCCGATCTGCGGATATTCGGCGCGCACGATGGCGCTGTACAGCAGCAGCCCCAGCAGGAAACAGGCCGCCGCCAGCTTCGGCATGCCATCCGGCATGGCGCGGTTCAGGTAACGCTGATGCAGGCAGTACACCGCCAGCACCAACGCGATCAGCGGGAAGATCGAAAACGGCACCACCGAGCTGAACAGCGCAGCAAAGGAACCGTTGATCGAAAGGCCGGCAATTAACGCCAGCAGTAAGGTGCCATTTTCACGGCCTGGTTTTTCCATCATTTTTTACCTTTTTTATACGTGGGACACAGAAGCTTTTTCTTGTTCGCGACGATACCAGTAATACGCCCCTTTGGAGATCATCCGTAGCTGCAGCACCAGCCGTTCTTCCAGCTGCTGCCGCTGCTCGACGTCGATATCCAGCGCTTCCGCGCCGGCGCTGAACACGATGGTGACCATCGCTTCCGCCTGCGCTTCGGTAAAACTGCGCGGCATGTGGTTTTCCAATTCGAGGTAGTCCGCCAGTTCAGCGATGAAATGCTGGATCTCGCGCGCCACTGCCGCACGGAATGCCGCCGACGTGCCGGAGCGCTCACGCAGCAGCAGGCGGAAGGCGTTCGGGTTGTTGCCGATAAATTCCATAAAGGTGGACACCGAGGTGCGGATTACGCTGCCGCCCTTGGCGATGCGTTGGCGCGCCTGGCGCATCAACTGACGCAGCATCAGGCCGCTTTCGTCCACCATGGTCAGCCCCAACTCGTCCACATCGCGGAAATGGCGATAAAACGACGTGGGCGCAATGCCCGCCTCGCGTGAAACTTCCCGCAGGCTCAGGCTGGCGAAGCTGCGTTCGGCGCTCAGCTGGCTGAAAGCGGCTTCGATCAGGGAACGACGAGTCCGTTCTTTTTGTTGTGCTCTGACGCCCATATGCATATCCGGATAGGTTCCATTTTCTCAGTCTAACGCCCTAGACTCGGCAATATAGCAAATTTTATTGCAACAGCATTTATACTAACGCGCTCTATCACACTTCCGCCCTGAGCCGATTGTGCTTTGACTCAAAAAGCCTAATGGTGATTGGGTGAGCAGCGCTATGATGTTAAGATACCGTTGTAATCTTGTATAAAAAAACAGGTCTCTCCTACATGCAACAGCACTATCAATTTGATGCCATTGTGATTGGCTCGGGCCCTGGTGGTGAAGGTGCCGCCATGGGGCTGGTGAAACAAGGCGCCCGCGTGGCCGTTATCGAACGGTACAATAACGTAGGCGGCGGATGTACCCACTGGGGCACCATCCCTTCCAAAGCCCTCCGCCACGCCGTCAGCCGCATTATCGAATTCAACCAGAACCCGCTTTACAACAACTCGCGCACGCTCAGCGCGACCTTCCCTGACATTTTACGCCACGCCGATAACGTCATCAGCCAGCAGACCCGAATGCGCCAAGGGTTCTATGAGCGGAACCAGTGCAAACTGTTCGCCGGCGACGCGCGCTTCATCGACGCCAACACCGTCAGCGTCAGCTACATGGACGGCACCCAGGACACCATCCGCGCCGATCACATCGTGATCGCCTGCGGCTCGCGTCCTTACCATCCGGCCAGCGTCGATTTCAACCATCCGCGCATCTACGACAGCGATTCCATTCTCGAGCTGAGCCATGAGCCACGCCACGTGATCATTTACGGCGCCGGGGTGATCGGCTGCGAGTATGCGTCCATCTTCCGCGGCCTGAACGTCAAGGTCGATCTGATCAACACCCGCGATCGTCTGCTGGCGTTCCTCGATCAGGAGATGTCGGATTCGCTCTCTTACCACTTCTGGAACAACGGCGTGGTGATCCGCCACAACGAAGAATTCGAGAAGATCGAAGGCACCGAAGACGGCGTGATCGTGCACCTGAAGTCCGGCAAGAAGGTGAAAGCGGACTGCCTGCTGTACGCCAACGGCCGTACCGGTAACACCGATTCGTTAGGGTTGGAGAACGTCGGCCTGGAGTCGGACAGCCGCGGGCTGCTGAAAGTGAACAGCATGTATCAAACCGCGCTGTCGCACATTTATGCGGTCGGTGACGTCATCGGCTATCCGAGTCTGGCTTCCGCCGCCTACGATCAGGGCCGCATCGCCGCGCAGGCGATCGCCTCCGGTGAAGCCAGCGGTCACTTAATCGAAGATATCCCGACCGGCATCTACACCATTCCGGAAATCAGCTCCGTCGGCAAAACCGAGCAGGAACTGACGGCGATGAAGGTGCCGTATGAAGTGGGCCGCGCCCAGTTCAAACATCTGGCGCGCGCGCAGATAGCCGGGATGAACGTCGGCAGCCTGAAGATCCTGTTCCATCGTGACACCCTGCAGATCCTCGGGATCCACTGCTTCGGCGAACGTGCGGCGGAGATCATCCACATCGGTCAGGCGATCATGGAACAGAAAGGTGAAGGCAATACTATCGAGTATTTCGTTAATACGACCTTCAACTATCCGACCATGGCCGAAGCCTACCGGGTGGCAGCGCTTAACGGCTTAAACCGCCTGTTTTAACGCGTTGTCGATGTAGCCCTGCATGTGCTCGCGGATCGCTTCGGCCAACTGCTCATAACGGCTGCGCAGTGGGGAACCGGGGCGATACACCAACGCGATGGTGCGCTTCGGCTCCGGCTTGTAGCAATCCAGATAGCAGACGCCATCGCGCTCGCGCTGCGGCGGCACCGCCAGGGACGGCAGCAGGGTAATGCCGCTGCCGGCCGCGACCATATTGCGCAGCGTTTCCAGACTGGTGGCGCGGAAGTGGGTATCCTCGTCCGCGCCCGCCTGGAAGCAGAAGCCCATCGCCTGATCGCGCAGGCAGTGGCCATCTTCCAGCATCAGCAGCTTTTCTCCCGCCAAATCCGGCATCGCCACGCGCTCGCGCTGCGCCCACGGGTGATCGGAATACACCGCCAGCTTCATCGGTTCATCGAACAGAGGCACTTCGATAAACGCCTCGGTTTCCTTCACCAGCGCCAGAATGGCGCAGTCCAGCTTGCCGCTGTCGAGTTGCGCCAGCAGTTGGTGGGTTTGCGCTTCGTGCAGGTACATTTCCAGTTTCGGGAAGGTTTTGTGCAGCGTCGGGATGATCTGCGGCAGCAGATAAGGCCCCACGGTCGGGATCAGACCGATGTGCAGCGGCCCGGACATGGCCTCGCCCTGCTGGCTGGCCATCTCCTTCAACACTTTCACTTCGCGCAGCACGGTACGCGCCTGCTCCACCAGCAACAGGCCCGCCTGGGTGAACAGTACCTTGCGGCTGGTGCGTTCGAGCAGCATGACGCCCAACTCGTCTTCCAGCTTGCGGATCTGCCCGCTCAGCGTGGGTTGGCTTACATGGCATGAATCGGCCGCGCGGCGGAAGTGCCGGTGCTCGGCCAAGGCGACCAGATACTCTAAATCACGAATATTCATTGTTTCCCTCCATTCCATGATAGCTCATGGCGATAGATAAGATAGCAATGAGCGATTAGATCTATCAAGCCCCAGCGACAATAATGTGTCCCAACGAAGCGATATCGCGCTAAATGCTAAAAATTACTTTTCCTAATTAAGGGGTTAATCAATGTTTACCAGTCAAGAAGGCAAGAAAGTTCCTCAGGTTACTTTCCACACCCGTCAGGGCGACCAATGGATTGATGTGACCACTGATGACCTGTTCAAAAACAAAACCGTCATTGTTTTCTCGCTGCCGGGCGCGTTCACGCCGACCTGTTCTTCGAGCCACCTGCCGCGCTACAACGAACTGTCCAGCGTATTCAAGCAGCACGGCGTCGACAGCATTCTTTGCGTCTCCGTGAACGACACCTTCGTGATGAACGCCTGGAAAGCCGACCAACATGCGGAAAACATCACCTTCGTGCCGGACGGCAACGGTGAATTCACCAAAGGCATGAACATGCTGGTCGAGAAAGCGGACCTGGGCTTTGGCCCTCGTTCATGGCGCTACTCGATGCTGGTGCGCAACGGCGTGGTCGAGAAAATGTTCGTCGAGCCGAACAAGCCGGGCGACCCGTTTGAAGTGTCCGACGCCGACACCATGCTGAAATACCTGGCGCCGGAATTCAAAGTGCAGGAATCGGTCTCCCTGTTCACCAAACCGGGTTGCCCATTCTGCGCCAAAGCCAAACAGATGCTGCAAGAGCGCGGCATTCAGTATGAAGAGATCGTCCTGGGCAAAGACGCCACCACCGTTAGCCTGCGCGCCGTCAGCGGCCGCGCCACGGTGCCGCAGGTGTTCATCGGCGGCCGTCACATTGGCGGCAGCGACGATCTGGAAACTTTCCTGTCAGCTTAATAAGTAATAACAAAGCCAACGTGAACTTTGGCGGGCTACGGCCCGCCCTTTTTTTACCTTTCAGGAGCGGATATGAAACTGTTGAACGTTGATGTTGCGGTCATCGGCGGCGGCACCGCAGGGCTCGGCGCCTATCGCGCGGCCAAACTGTCTACCCCCAGCGTGGTGATGATTGAAGGCGGGCCTTACGGCACCACCTGTGCGCGCGTTGGCTGCATGCCATCCAAATTATTGATCGCCGCCGCCGAAGCGGTGCATCAAATCGAACGCGCGCCGGGCTTTGGCGTGCACCCAGCCGGTAAAACCCGCATCGACGGACGCGAGGTGATGGCGCGCGTCAAACGCGAACGCGATCGTTTCGTCGGCTTCGTGCTGGAAGGCGTGGACGAGATCCCGGCCGCCGACAAAATTCAGGGCTATGCCCGCTTTATCGACGACAACACGCTGCAGGTCGATGACCATACGCGCATCGTGGCGCAGCGCATCGTGATCGCCACCGGCTCTCGCCCCAGCTGGCCGGCGCCGTGGAACGAACTGGGCGATCGCCTGATCGTCAACGACGATCTGTTCAACTGGGATGACTTGCCGCAGTCCGTGGCGGTATTCGGCCCCGGCGTCATCGGGCTGGAGCTGGGGCAAGCGCTGCACCGCCTCGGCGTCGACACCAAGGTCTTCGGCATCGGCGGCGCCGTCGGGCCGCTGACCGACAGCGCCGTGCGCGATTACGCCGCCAAAACGCTGGGAGAAGAGTTCTACCTCGACGCCGACGTGAAAGTGGAGATGATGCAGCGCGAAGGCGACCGCGTATTTATCCGCTATCAGGATCTGCAGGGCCAGTCGCAGGAGATCCTGGTGGACTACGTGCTGGCCGCCACCGGCCGCCGCCCCAACGTCGATCGGCTGGGTCTCGAAAACACCGACCTGCAGCTCGACGCTCGAGGCGTGCCGCTGGCCGACCGCCTGACGATGCAAACCAGCGTGCCGCATATCTTTATCGCCGGCGACGCCAGCAACCAGCTGCCGCTGTTGCACGAGGCCAGCGATCAGGCGCGCATCGCCGGCGCCAACGCCGGCAGCTTCCCGGAGATCAATCCAGGTCTGCGCCGCAGCGCGATTTCGGTGGTGTTCTCCGATCCGCAGATCGCCATGGTCGGCTCAACTTTCCGCGAGCTGAGCGAGAAGTTCAGCGCCTGCGGCTGCTTTGAAGTGGGCAAAGTCTCGTTTGAGAATCAGGGCCGCTCGCGGGTGATGCTGCGCAATAAGGGCATTTTGCACGTCTACGGCGAGCAAGGCACCGGCCGTTTCCTCGGCGCGGAAATGATCGGCCCCGACGCCGAACACATTGCGCACCTGTTAGCCTGGGCGCACCAACAGCAGATGACCGTCGATCAGATGCTGGACATGCCGTTCTATCATCCGGTGATCGAAGAAGGCTTGCGCACCGCGCTGCGCGATCTGCAGGCGAAGCTCAAACTCGGCACGGCCGAAATCGAGCGCTGCCAGCGCTGTCCGGGTGAGTAACCTCTTATTCTCCGTTTATATCCACCGGGCCTTCAGGCCCGGTTTTTTTTGCGCAGCACTTTCCACAATTTCCTCCCTCCGCTTGCCTCACGGCCCGCCCGCGCTCATTTTTTATGCTTTGGCATTGAAGTGATACCAATAACGATACTAAAATGGAGGCGGCATGAACGAGATCAGGGATGACATCGCTGATTTGCAACAGCGGCAGAACAGCATCAAATTCGCCGAGTTAGCGAAAGTCTGCGTGCGATGGTTTGGGCCGCCGCGCATAAACGGTAGCAGCCATCACGTTTATCACATGCCCTGGCCAGGCGATCCGCGCATCAATATCCAACGCGGCAACAACGGCGCGGCCAAGGCATATCAGGTTAAGCAGGTCATCGCCGCACTGGCCAGAATGGAGGAAGAACATGGAAAAGCATGAACACTATACCTATCGCATCACCTGGTCAGCGGAAGATCGTGAATATGTCGGGCTGTGCGCCGAATTCCCCTCGCTGTCCTGGCTAGCCGCCACGCGTACCGGCGCACTGGAGGGTATCGAAAAAGTCGTGAGCGAAACGATCGCCGACATGCTGGCGCAAGGTGAAACGCCGCCGCAGGCGCTGGCGGAAAAGAACTTCAGCGGAAAACTGGTGTTACGCATGACGCCGGAACAGCATCGCCGGCTGGCGATCGGCGCGATGGAGGAAGGCGTGAGCCTGAACCGTTATCTGTGCGCACGCCTGGCGGGGTAGAGGTGCAAGGGCGGCACCAGGCCGCCCTTATCGTCCTCAAGCTAAACGCTGTTTCGCTGCGGCGATTGCCGCGGCCACCTGCTGCGGCGCGACGCCGCCTTTGGCCGCACGTTTGTCCAGGCAGGATTGCAACGCCAGGATCGGATAGACGTCGTCGCCAATCATCGCGCTGAACTGCTGCAAATCCGCCAGCGGCAGCGCTTCCAGCGGTTTGCCCTGGCGAATCGCCTCTACCACCGCCTCACCGACGATATGGTGCGCTTCGCGGAACGGCACGCCCTTGGCGACCAGGTAATCCGCCAGCTCGGTGGCGTTGGCATAGCCCTGCTCCGCCGCTTCCTGACAGCGCGGGCGCTTCACCTGAATGCCGTCCAGCACCAGCGCCGCCATCTGCAGGCAGTCCATCCAGGTGTCGAGCGCGTCGAACAGCCCTTCTTTGTCTTCCTGCATGTCTTTGTTGTACGCCAGCGGCAGGCCTTTCAGCGTCATCATCATGCCGGTCAGCGCGCCCTGTACGCGGCCGCACTTGCCGCGGATCAGCTCCAGCGCGTCCGGGTTTTTCTTCTGCGGCATCAGCGAAGAGCCGGAGGTCACGCGGTCAGACAGCTCGACAAACGCCGCTTCGCCGCTGTTGAAGAAGATCAGATCTTCGGCGAAGCGTGACAGGTGCACCATGCTGATGGCGGCGTTGGACAGCAACTCCAGCACGTGATCGCGATCGGATACGCTGTCCAGGCTGTTGCGGGTCGCCGAGGCGAAGCCCAGCCAGCCGGCCAGTTGCTCGCGATCGATAGGATACGCAGTGCCGGCCAGCGCGCCGCTGCCCAGCGGGCTGACGTCCAGCCGTTTCAGGGTATCCTGCAGTCGGCTCTCATCGCGCGCCAGCATCTCGACATAGGCCAGGCACCAGTGCGCGAAAGTCACCGGCTGCGCGCGTTGCAGGTGGGTATACCCCGGCATCACCGCATCCTGATTGGCTTCGGCGGTCTCCACCAGCGCCTGCTGCAGCTGGACGATCGCCTGATGCAGATCGCCGATCTGCTGTTTGCACCACAGCTTCAGATCGGTCGCGACCTGATCGTTGCGGCTGCGGCCAGTGTGCAGCTTCTTGCCCAAATCGCCGACCTTCTCGATCAGCTTCTGCTCCACCCAGCTGTGGATGTCTTCGGCATCGCTTTGGACGATCGCCAAAGGATCGGCCTGGACTTCCGTCAGTAGTGCATTCAGCGCCTGCTCCAGCAGCTGTTGCTCCGTTGCCGTCAACACGTTAACGGTCACCAGCGCCTTCGACCAGGCCACCGAGCCCACGATATCCTGCTCCGCCAGGCGATAATCGAACCGCAGCGAATCATTGAGTTGCTTGAACCGCTGATCCGCCGCCTGAGTGAACCGTCCGCCCCAAAGTGCCATACCTTTACTCCTGAATTTTTATGCGAAAGGGCGCAGCATGCTGCGCCCTTGCAGAGTCACGCCAATCGGTTATTTATTCTTTTTCTCGTTCAACGCGCGGATGCGTGAAGACAGAGAGAACAGGCGGATAAAGCCGCCCGCGTGGCTGTGATCGTAAACTTCGTCTTCGCCGAAGGTGGCGAACTCTTCGGAGTACAGGCTGTTGGCGGATTTCTTCTGAGTCGCCGTCACCTGACCTTTGTACAGCTGCAGCACGACTTCGCCGTTCACCTCTTCAGCCAATGCTTCGGCAGAGGCCTGCAGCGAGCGGCGCAGCGGCGCGAACCAACGGCCGTCGTACACCACATAGGACATCTCCAGGCCCAGCTGCTCGCGCCATTTGAAGCTGTCGCGATCCAGCACCAGCTGCTCGATGGCGCGCAGCGCCGCCACCATGATGGTGCCCCCTGGAGTCTCATAGCAGCCGCGGGATTTGATGCCCACCAGACGGTTTTCCACGATGTCGATACGGCCGACGCCGTGCTTGGCGCCCAGCGCGTTCAGGGTTTCCAGGCACTGGTACGGCGACAGCGCTTTACCGTTAACCGCCACGACGCGGCCTTTCTCAACGGTAACGGTCACCTGCTCAGGCTGATCCGGCGCTTCCTGCGGATCGACGGTCCATACCCAACAATCTTTGTTCGGCGCATTCCACGGGCTTTCCAGCACGCCGCCTTCGGTGGAGATGTGCCAGGCGTTCTCATCGCGGCTGTAGATTTTTTCCAGCGACGCGGTGGTCGGGATGTTGCGCTCTTTCAGGTAATCCAGCAGCGCTTCACGGGAACGCAGGTTCCACTCGCGCCACGGCGCCACCACTTTCAGCTGCGGCGCCAGCGCGGTGTAGGTGGTCTCGAAACGCACCTGGTCGTTGCCTTTGCCGGTCGCGCCGTGGCACAGCGCATCGGCGCCCACTTTCAACGCCAGCTCGACCTGCGCCTTGGCGATGATCGGCCGCGCCATCGAGGTACCCAGTAGGTAGCTGCCCTCGTACAGGGCGCCGGTCTGCAGCACCGGATAAACGTAATCGCGGATAAATTCTTCACGCAGATCGACCACGTGACATTCAGAGGCACCGGACTGCAGGGCTTTTTGCTCCACGCCTTCCAGATCGCTGCGCTCCTGGCCGATGTCCGCCACGAACGCCACCACTTCACAGCCGCCGTAGTTCTCTTTCAGCCATGGAATGATGGCCGAGGTATCCAGGCCGCCGGAGTACGCCAGAACGATTTTTTTGATGCCTTGGTTTTGCATGATCTATTCCTTTCTAATTCTAAAATTAAGCGAGGATCCGGGTGCCAATCGACACGCCGTTAAACAAAGCAGGAAGCTGATCGGCATGGCGCCAGCTGGCGATATCCACCGGGCGGCCGAGGGTGCGGGCGGCGTCGAGCGCCGCATTCACCTTCACCACCATACCATCGGTGATGATGCCTTGCGCGATCAGTTGTTCCGCTTTTTGCGCCGTCATTTCCGCAATGCGTTGCCCCTTGCCGTCGAGGATGCCGCTGACGTCCGACAGCAGGATCAGGTCCGCCCCCAGCGTCGCCGCCAGCGCCGTCGCCGCCTGATCGGCGTTCACGTTCATTAACTGCCCTTCGGCGGTGATGCCGATGGAGCTGATAACCGGCAGGTAGCCGGCGCCCAGCAGGGTATTGAGCAGCGCGGGCGAACCGGACTGCGCGTTGCCGACGTGGCCCAATGCCGGATCGAGCGGGGTCACGACCGCGCTGCCGCCGTCCGCCAGGCTCAGGCCGACGGCGTTGATTTGATGTTTAATCGCCCACGCCAGCAGCGTTTTGTTGGCGGTGCCGGCCAGCGCGCCGGTGATGATGTCGATCTGATCGGCCGGCGTGACCCGCAGCCCGTTCTTTTTCACCACCGGCAAAGCGAGCTGCTTCATCAGTTCGTCCACCACGCAGCCGCCGCCGTGCACGATCACCAGCGGACGCTGATGCTGCTGGCGGTAGCTGTCCAGCGCGGTAAACAGACGCTCCAGCGCTTCTTCACTGTCTAATAACACGCCACCTAACTTGATAATTAACGGGTTCATTGCTGTTTACTCACGCTGGTTTAAAGGAGTGACTGGGTTTCCGGGAAGCCGAAACGGATATTCAGGCATTGCACCGCCTGCGCCGCCGCGCCTTTCAGCAGGTTGTCTTCCACCGCGACGGCGATCAGATGCTCGCCCTGCACCGCAAAACCGATATCGCAGAACGGCAACCCCACCACCGCTTTCAGCGCCGGCACGCCCTGGTCGTACAACCGCACCAGCGGCTTGTCGTCATAGGCGGCATGATAGGCGGCCGCGACGTCCTGCGCGGTCACGCCGGCCTTCAGGCGGCAGGTGATGGTTTCAAGGATGCCGCGCGGGAAGTTGCCCAGGTGCGGCGTAAAGATAACCGGCACGCCCAGGTGCGCGGCGATCTCCGGCTGGTGCCGGTGAGTGAAAATACCGTACGGCTGCAGGCTCACTTCGCAGAAGCTGGTGGTCATGCTGGCCTTGCGACCGGCGCCGCTAACGCCGCTGGTGGCGTTGATCACCGGCCACTGGTCGAGGTTCAGCAGCTGTTTTTCGATTAACGGTTTCAGCGCCAGCTGCGCCGCCGTCGGGTAACAGCCCGGCACGGCAATCAGCTGCGCCTGTTTGATCTTGTCGCTCTGCCACTCCGCCAGGCCGTACACCGCCTGCTCCAGCAGGGCGCCATGCTGATGCTCGAAACCGTAGTACTGGCTATAAAAACCGGCGTCCTGCACGCGAAAGGCGCCGGACAGATCGAACACCACGCAGCCCGCCGCCAGGAAGGCCGGTGCGATATCGTGGCTGACTTCATGGGCGGTGGCGAGGAACACCACGTCGATGCCCTGCGCCGCCTTGGCAACGTCGGTCAACGGTTGCAGCGGCAGATCGACGATGCCTTTCAACTGGGGATGGAGATCGGAAAGCAACTTTCCTGCATCTGCACTTTGCGCTGAAACCGCTAAAGCGGTTATGTTCATGTGTGGGTGGCGATTCAGGTAAGCCGTGAGCTCCGCTCCGGCGTAACCGCTGGCACCAACGATCAGCGTATTCAACATGTGGCCTTTCACCTTCTAAACTGACGTGCGGTCGCTTGCGACCCAGGTAACAGGGCTAGCCAGCGTTGTTGCGCCGTTCACCCACGGAGCCAGGCGTTGATGCTTTTATAA
This sequence comes from Serratia sp. OLAL2, assembly GCF_002752475.1. Taxonomy (NCBI): domain Bacteria; kingdom Pseudomonadati; phylum Pseudomonadota; class Gammaproteobacteria; order Enterobacterales; family Yersiniaceae; genus Serratia; species Serratia sp. OLAL2. Next base: position 15,803 of record NZ_MSTL01000008.1, read on the forward strand.
ACATCCGGGTATCGGGTTCCCTTACGCGTCGGCTTACTGTATTTTTATTCAAAATAAATGCATGAATATTGATACTATCCTAACCAAAGGCTGTCAACAGTGAAGATGAAATTACCTCCATTTATTGAGCTGTACCGGGCGTTGATCGCCACTCCGTCAATCAGCGCCACCGATGCCGGCCTCGATCAGAGCAATGAGGCGTTAATCAACTTGCTGGCCGGATGGTTTGCCGACCTGGGCTTTCGCGTCGACGTACAGCCGGTGCCGGAGTCGCGCCACAAATTCAACCTGCTGGCCAGCATCGGCGAAGGCAGCGGCGGCCTGCTGCTGGCCGGCCACACCGATACGGTGCCTTACGACGAAGGCCGCTGGACGCGCGATCCCTTCACCCTGACCGAGCACGACAACAAGCTCTACGGGCTGGGCACCGCCGACATGAAAGGCTTCTTCGCCTTTATTCTGGATGCGGTGCGCGATATCGACGCGAGCAAATTGACCAAGCCGCTGTACATTTTAGCCACCGCAGATGAAGAAACGACGATGGCCGGCGCGCGTTACTTCGCCGCCTCTACCGCCATTCGTCCAGATTTCGCCATCATCGGTGAGCCGACCTCGCTGCAGCCGGTGCGCGCGCACAAGGGCCACATGGCCAACGCCATTCGCATCGTCGGCCAGTCCGGTCACTCCAGCGATCCGGCGCGCGGCGTCAACGCCATCGATCTGATGCACGAGTCCATCGGCCGCCTGATGGAGCTGCGCAAAACCCTGCAGGAGCGCTACAACAACCCGGCGTTCGCCGTGCCTTATCCCACCATGAACTTCGGCCATATCAGCGGCGGCGACGCGGCCAACCGCATCTGCGCCTGCTGCGAGCTGCACCTGGATATCCGCCCGCTGCCCGGCATGACGCTCGACAACATCAACGAACTGATGCATCAGGCATTGGAGCCGGTGAGCCAACGCTGGCCGGGCCGCCTGACCATCGAAGAGCTGCACGCGTCGGTACCGGGCTACGAATGCCCGACCGACCACCGCATGGTGGCAGTGATCGAGGAACTGCTGGGCACCCGCACGCAGGTGGTCAACTACTGCACCGAAGCGCCGTTCGTTCAGCAGGTCTGCCCGACGTTGGTGCTCGGCCCCGGTTCCATCGATCAGGCCCACCAGCCGGACGAATACATCGACACCGCGTTTATCGAACCGACGCGCAAACTGTTGGGCCAGCTGATCAATCACTTTTGCCAGCAATAAACCCGACATTTAGCAGGGGAAATGCTTTATGCTTCCCCTAACTCAAAATAAGTAGAAGGCAGCGAAATAAGCCACGCTGATAACCCACGCGGCGTAATTAAATTTCAGAAAATGCGCCGATTTTGATGTTTTTTTGCTAAAAATAGTGTCAATTGACGATTGGACAGGAACGCGATGTGATCAGGCAGGCGGTCTGCGCCTGACGCGTGAAATTTATTTACAAGATAAAAATCATACAGAACTGGGTCAGGGGTTATATGAACGAACAATATTCGGCAATGCGCAGTAATGTCAGTATGCTCGGCAAATTGCTCGGCGATACCATCAAAGAAGCGCTGGGCGAGCATATTCTCGATCGCGTTGAGACCATCCGTAAGCTTTCCAAATCCTCACGCGCCGGCAACGAAGCGCATCGCCAGGAGCTGCTCTCCACCCTGCAGAACCTGTCCAACGACGAGCTGCTGCCGGTGGCGCGCGCCTTCAGCCAGTTCCTCAACCTGACCAACGTCGCCGAGCAGTACCACAGCATTTCGCCCAACGGCGAAGCCGCCAGCAATCCGGAAGCGCTGGCTCAACTGTTCAGCCGCCTCAAAGACAAAAAGCTCAGCGACAAAGAGCTGCAGCACGCGGTGTCGCAACTCTCCATCGAGCTGGTGCTGACGGCGCACCCGACGGAGATCACCCGCCGCACCCTGATCCACAAGCTGGTGGAGGTCAACACCTGCCTCAGCCAGCTCGATCACAACGATCTGGCCGACTACGAGCGCAACAAGATCATGCGCCGCCTGCGTCAGCTGGTAGCCCAGTCGTGGCACACCGATGAAATTCGCAAACACCGCCCTTCTCCGATCGACGAAGCCAAATGGGGTTTTGCCGTCGTTGAAAACAGCCTGTGGGAAGGCGTGCCGGCGTTCCTGCGCGAATTCAACGAACAGTTGGAAAACTCCATCGATTACAGCCTGCCGGTAGAAGCGGTGCCGGTGCGCTTCACTTCCTGGATGGGCGGCGATCGCGACGGCAACCCGAACGTCACCGCCGAAATTACCCGCCATGTGCTGCTGCTCAGCCGCTGGAAAGCCTGCGACCTGTTTACCCGCGATATTCAGGTACTGGTCTCCGAGCTGTCGATGACCGAGTGCACCCCGGAGCTGCGCGCCCGCGCCGGCGGCGATGAGGTGCAGGAGCCTTACCGCGAAATCATGAAGCAGTTGCGCAGCCAGCTGATGAGCTCCCAGGCCTATCTGGAAGGTCGCCTGAAGGGCGAGCGCGTGCTGAAACCGCACGACCTGCTGGTGAACAACGAGCAGTTGTGGGAGCCGCTGTATGCCTGCTACCAGTCGCTGCAGGCCTGCGGCATGGGCATCATCGCCAATGGTCAACTGCTGGATACCCTGCGCCGCGTGCGCTGCTTCGGCGTGCCGCTGGTGCGTATCGACGTGCGCCAGGAAAGCACCCGCCATACCGAAGCCATCGCCGAGCTGACCCGCTATCTGGGGCTGGGCGATTATGAAAGCTGGTCGGAAGCCGATAAGCAGGCGTTCCTGATCCGCGAACTGAACTCCAAACGCCCGCTGGTGCCGCTGAAATGGCAACCGAGCGCCGATACGCAGGAAGTGCTAGAAACCTGCCGGGTGATCGCCGAAGCGCCGCAGGGTTCGATCGCCGCCTACGTGATTTCGATGGCGCGCACGCCTTCCGACGTGTTGGCGGTGCACCTGCTGCTGAAGGAGGCCGGCTGCCCGTTCGCGCTGCCGGTCGCCCCGCTGTTCGAAACCCTCGACGACCTGAACAACGCCGACGACGTGATGACCCAGTTGCTGAACATCGACTGGTATCGCGGCTTCATCCAGGGCAAACAGATGGTGATGATCGGTTACTCCGACTCGGCGAAAGACGCCGGCGTGATGGCCGCTTCCTGGGCGCAGTACCGCGCGCAGGACGCGCTGATCAAAACCTGTGAAAAGGCCGGCGTAGCGCTGACGCTGTTCCACGGCCGCGGCGGCTCCATCGGCCGCGGCGGCGCACCGGCGCATGCGGCTCTGCTGTCTCAGCCGCCGGGCAGCTTGAAGGGCGGCCTGCGCGTCACCGAACAGGGCGAGATGATCCGCTTCAAGTTCGGCCTGCCGGAAGTCACCATCAGCAGCCTGGCGCTGTATGCCGGCGCGATCCTCGAGGCCAACCTGCTGCCGCCGCCGGAACCGAAGAAAGAATGGCGGGCGCTGATGGACGATCTGTCCGAGACCTCCTGCCGGATGTATCGCGGCTACGTGCGTGAAAACCCGGACTTTGTGCCTTACTTCCGCGCGGCCACGCCGGAGCTGGAGCTGGGCAAACTGCCGCTGGGTTCACGCCCGGCCAAGCGCAAGCCGAACGGCGGCGTAGAGAGCCTGCGCGCCATTCCGTGGATCTTCGCCTGGACGCAGAACCGCCTGATGCTGCCGGCCTGGCTCGGCGCCGGCGCCGGATTGCAGGAAGCGGTGAAAGCCGGCAAACAGGCGGAGCTGGAAGCGATGTGTCGCGACTGGCCGTTCTTCTCCACCCGTATCGCCATGCTGGAAATGGTGTTCGCCAAAGCCGACCTGTGGCTGGCGGAATACTACGATCAGCGCCTGGTGGATAAAGCACTGTGGCCGCTGGGTCAACAGCTGCGCGATCAGCTGGAAAGCGACATCAAGGTGGTGCTGACCATCGCCAACGATGCGCACCTGATGGAAGACCTGCCGTGGATCGCTGAATCCATCGCGCTGCGCAACGTTTACACCGACCCGCTGAACGTCTTGCAGGCTGAACTGCTGCACCGTTCTCGTCAGCAGGAGCAACCGGACGCCCGCGTCGAGCAGGCGCTGATGGTCACCATCGCCGGCGTCGCCGCCGGGATGCGCAACACCGGCTAGTGAGCCTCATCGCGGCCCCGTTTATCGGGGCCGTTTTTTTATGCCTTTCCCCCACAAAAAAAGGGCGCCGCGGTAAAGCGACGCCCTTTTTCAATGGAACAAGCCTGTCAGGCGGCGGCCACCGGGCGCACGCCCAGCGTGTGGCAGATGGCGTAGCTCATCTCGGCGCGGTTCAGGGTATAGAAGTGGAAATCTTTTACCCCTTCGCGGCTCAGGATCTTCACCATGTCCATGGCGATGTTGGCGCCGACCATTTTGCGGGTCTCCGCATCGTCGTCCAGCCCTTCGAACATGCTGGTCATCCAGCTTGGCACCCGCACGTTGGTCATGGTGGCAAAGCGCTGTAGCTGCTTGAAGTTGGACACCGGCAGAATGCCCGGCACGATTTCCACATCGATACCGGCGGCAACGCAGCGGTCGCGAAAGCGCAGATAGCTCTCAACGTCGAAGAAGAACTGGGTAATTGCGCGACTGGCGCCGGCATCGATCTTGCGTTTCAGGTTAATCAAATCGGCCTGGGCGCTTTTCGCCTCCGGGTGCACTTCCGGGTAGGCGGCGACGGAAATGTCGAAGTCACCCACGTCTTTCAGCAACGCCACCAGATCGGTCGCGTACATGTCCGGCTTGCCGCCGCCCGGCGGCAGATCGCCGCGCAGCGCCACGATATGGCGGATGCCGCTGTTCCAGTAATCGGTCGCAATGTCGCGCAGCTGCGCCGGGCTGGCGTCGATGCAGGTCAGGTGCGGCGCCGCCTCCAGGCCGGTGCGCTCCTTGATCCCCTTGATGATGCTGTGGGTGCGATCGCGCTCGCCGGAATTGGCGCCGTAGGTGACGGAAACGAATTTAGGTTTGAGGATGCTCAGACGATCGATCGACTGCCACAGGGTCTCTTCCATCTCGCTGGTGCGTGGCGGGAAGAACTCGAATGATACGTTAATCTGGCCGTTCAACTCCGCCAGACTCTGATTCAGCGCTTCCCGCTGGTTTGCGTGGAAAAAACTCATACCCTGCTCACCTCTTTATCGATCACTGTTTTTATTTCATCTTGATGAGCGTCTATACGTTTAGACGTCTAGATAGAAAATGCCGCATGTTGGCTAAAGAGTCAACAGGAAAATGAGGGGAATAAGATGATTAATCCTCACCCGCTCAACGAGAGAATTTCATGACGGCGGCAGGGATAAGTATGGCAGGAAAAGCAAAGGGGCGCGGTGAGCCCGCGCCCGCAGAAGATTAAAGCAGCTGTGCCAACCGGTTAAGGTCTGACTGGATCGCGCCGGCGGTCACGTCGCGGCCGGCGCCCGGCCCGCGGATCACCAGCGGATTATCGCGATACCAGCGGCTTTCGATGGCAAACACGTTGTCGCACGGCAGCAGCGAGGCCAGAGGATGCTCAGGGCGCACCGCTTCCACGCCGACCCGCGCCTTGCCGTTGGCGTCGAAACGCGCCACGTGACGCAGCACCAGGCCCATTTCGCTGGCGGCCTCAAAGCGCTGCTGCATCTGCTGATTCAGCGCCTCACCGTTCTCGAAGAACTGATCGACGGAGCCCAGCTCGCAGCCCGCCGGCACCAGCGACTCGACCCGCACCTGGTTCGGCTCGATGTCGTAGCCCGCCTCGCGCGCCAGGATCACCAGCTTGCGCATCACGTCCTGGCCGGAGAGATCGACCCGCGGATCCGGTTCGGTCAGCCCCTGCTGCCAGGCCTGATCCACCAGCTCGGTGAACGGCACCGTGCCGTCATACTGCAGGAACAGCCAGGAAAGCGTGCCGGAGAAGATGCCGCTGATCGCCAGAATGCTGTCGCCGCTGTCGCGCAGATCGCGCACCGTGTGGTTGACCGGCAGGCCGGCACCGACGGTAGCGTTATACAGCCAGTGGCGGCCGGTTTTGGCGAAGGCGTCGCGTATTTGGCGATAGCTGTCGCTGCACGAGGCCCCCGCCAACTTGTTGGCGCTGATCACGTGAAAACCGTAGCTGGCGAAATCCAGATACTGCCCGGCCAGCTCTTCGCTGGCGGTCACGTCGAGCACCACCAGATCGTCGAACGGGTGCGCGCGCATCCACAGGAACAGCGATTCTTCATCCAGCTCCTGCGCTTCGTCCTCAAAGAATGCCAGCGCGCGGCTGGCGTCCAGCCCGTCATAGTTCAGCAGGCTGCGGCGGCTGTCCACCACCCCCGCCAGGATAAATTCGAAGCCGCTGCGCGCGGAGATATTGGTCTGTTCACGGGCGAACAGCTCCAGCCAGCGCGACCCGATGTTGCCCTTGCCGAACAGCACCAGACCGATGCGCTTCTCAGCGCGGAACAGGCTTTGGTGCAGCCCCTGAATCAGCAGCGCGGTCGGCCCCTGGCGCAATACCGCCACCAGGCTGATGCCATCTTCCGCCTGCCAGATAAACTCGACCGGCTGATCTTTCAGCTGCTGATAGAAACGGTGGCTGTGCAGCGGGTTCTTGCACACCCCGGCGCCGACCATCGCCACCAGCGCCAACCCTTCGCGCAGGTGCAGCTCGCCTGGCAGCGCCGAGGCCTGCAGGATCGCCAGTGCGCTGTTGACCACCTCGGAGGTGTAGCACAGCTGCACCCGATTGCGGTCAGGATGGATGCCCACCGCCAGCGGTTTGATCTGCGCGCGTTTGAGCACCAGATCCAACTCTTTCTGCGCCAGTTTGAAGTCATGCTGAGCGGCGACGTGCAGCTCAATCAGGCACACGTCATCGTGGCTGGTGACAATCTTGGCGCCGGTGCCGGACGCCAATACGCGCTCGATGCGCGTCGAGCCCTGCTCCGGCTGGTAGCTGCAGCGCAGCTGAAGATCGATATCGCTGCCGGAGACCGGCTGCAGGGTACGGGTGTGCAACACCGGCGCAGCCAGACGCGCCAGCTCGCTGGCTTCGTCCAGACGCAGCAGCGGCAGCAGGCAGGCGTCTTTCACCTTGCGCGGATCGGCGCTGTAAACCCCGGCCACGTCGCTCCAGATGGTGACGCGCGCAGCGCCGGCCAACGCGCCGACCTGAGTGGCAGAGTAATCACTGCCATTGCGCCCCAGCAGCACGGTTTCCCCGGCGTCGTTGCGCGAAATGAAGCCGGTCACCACCAGGCGCTTGCCCGGATGTTGAGCCAACAATTGCTGCAGCAGCGGATAAGAACGGCCTTCATCCACCTGCGGCTGCGCGGCGCGTTCGGCGCGCAGGAAATCACGCGCATCCAGCCAGGCCGCCTGCATATCCAGGTGGTTGAGCACCGCCGCCATCAGGCGCGCCGACCAGATCTCGCCGTGCCCGACCACTTCGGCATAGCACACCTCGTCAGCTTTACCGTCCAGCAGCACCGCCAGACGTTCCAGATCCTGAATGAACTCGGCGATCAGCGGCTCGGCGCTTTCCGGCGGCAACAGGCCGCTGATAAGATCGCTGTGATAACGACGCAACGTCTGCTGCACCTGGTGCGCAGACAGGCGATCGCTCTGGCTGAGCTTCAGCCAGTTGATCAACTGGTTGGTGGTACTGCCGGCGGCCGATACCACCATCATGTCGCCCGGCTGGCTGTATTCCGCCATAATCCCGGCCACACGCAGATAACACTTCACATCCGCCAGACTGCTGCCGCCAAACTTGTGCAGTTGACGCCCGCTCACCGGCCCTGCTACAGCAATTGCATTCATGCTTACCTCGTTGCCGCCGCCTGGAAAGCGCGTTCCAGATCGGCAATCAAATCTTCACTGTCTTCAATACCCACGGAAATGCGCAGCAGGCTCTCGGAGATGCCGGCCGCTGCCCGCGCCTCCGCCGCCATGCCGGCGTGGGTCATGGTCGCTGCATGCGAGATCAGGCTTTCTACGCCGCCCAGCGATTCTGCCAGAGTAAACAGCTCAAGGGCAGAGAGAAAACGGCGCAGCACCGCTTCATCGCCGTCCAGTTCAAAACTCAGCATCGCGCCGAAACCACGCTGCTGCCGGCGGGCGATCTCATGCCCCGGATTTTCCGGCAGGGAGGGATGATACAGCTTTTTCACCAGCGGTTGCTGCTGTAAATAACCGACAATCGCTTCGGCGTTTTGCTGCGCCGCCTTGATGCGCGGCGACAGCGTGCGCATGCCGCGCAGCAGCAGATAGCTGTCGAACGCACCGCCGGTTACACCGATATTGTTCGCCCACCAAGCCAATTCGACCGCCAGCTCGGGATCTTTGGCAATCACCGCGCCGGCCACCACGTCCGAATGCCCATTCAGGTATTTGGTGCAAGAATGGACCACCAGATCGGCACCGAGTTCGATCGGCTGTTGCAGGGCCGGGCTGAGGAAGGTGTTGTCCACCACCGTCAACGCGCCCGCCGCGTGCGCGGCGGCGCAGATCGCCGCGATATCCACCACCCGCAGCAGCGGATTGCTGGGGCTTTCAATCAGCACCAGCTTCGGCTTTTGCGCCAGCGCCTGCTGCAGGGCGGCTTCATTACCCTGATCGACGAACAGCACGCGATAGGCGCCGCGCTTGCTCAGGCTGTCGAACAACCGATAGCTGCCGCCGTAGCAGTCGTGCGGCGCCACCAGCAGATCGCCGGGCTTCAGCAGCACAGTGGTCACCAGATGGATCGCCGACATCCCGCTGCCGGTCATCACCGCGCCGGCACCGCCTTCCAGCTCCGCCAACGCACGTTGCACCACGTCGCGCGTGGGGTTGCCGCGGCGCGAGTAGTCATGGGCTCGGGGTTGGTTGAAGTCGGTAAAGTTATAGGTGCTGGACAGATGAATCGGCGGGACGACGCAGCCGTACTGTTCGTCATCGTTCAGGCCGCTGCGTACGGCAATCGTGGCTGGTTTACGCGTCATGGTCTCGCTCGGCTCTCGGTTCGGTGAATGAGGCCTAAAGAGTAATCGCAGGATTGATAGACGTCAATACATCTGGACATCTAAACTTCTTTGCGTATAGATTGAGCAATGACACAATACCCGCTAAAATTATGCCGATATGACATGACGATAAGATGTTAAGCGGCAATGCCTGACCGAAGCGGGGCATTCAGTGACCCTGGTCGCGTAAAATTGACATTTATTTAGTGAGAACAGTGAAGATCGGGCATAATTGGCCGGTTTTTAGAATTTTGTAATTTTTCTGACAAAGTTAAGGTGTCCCATGGCTGAGTGGAACGGCGAGTATGTCAGCCCTTACGCTGAACACGGTAAAAAAAGCGAGCAAGTCAAAAAGATCACGGTATCCATTCCGCTGAAGGTCCTGAAAATCCTCACCGACGAACGGACCCGTCGCCAGGTGAACAACCTGCGCCACGCCACCAACAGCGAACTGCTGTGCGAAGCGTTTCTGCATGCCTTTACCGGCCAGCCGCTGCCGAACGATGAAGACCTGCGCAAAGAGCGCAGCGATGAAATCCCGGAAGCCGCAAAAGTGTTGATGCGCGAACTGGGTGTCGATCCCGATACCTGGGAATATTGAGAACCGCCCGGCGAACGCCGGCGGCAGAAACGAAAAAAGGCGCCCAAGGCGCCTTTTTCATCGGACGATAAGAAATCTTATTTCTTAGCGCCTGGTACGCTGAAACGCTTGTTGAAGCGGTCAACGCGGCCACCGGTAGCAACGTCACGCTGCTTGCCAGTGTAGAACGGGTGGCATGCGCCACAAACGTCCAGGTTCAGATCGTGGCCCACGGTGGAGCGGATCTTCATCACGTTACCGCAAGAGCAGTTAGCAGTAACTTCTTCGTATTTTGGGTGGATACCTTGTTTCATGGGAAACCTCAGTTAAGGCCGTGTCGCTATCCAGCCCTGTTTCGCCAGACACCACACGTGGTTGATAATAGAATTTTGGTATCGAATTATACCAAAGGCGGCAAATTATACAGCATTAGCCGAGGCGCGCAATCGGAACCGTACATTTGCCGATGCGCCGTGTAAACTGATGCCCACTTTTTTTCAATTTGGATGAGATCATGCCCGTCGTACACGTTGCCTTACCGGTCCCCCTCGCCCGCACCTTCGACTATCTGCTGCCGCCCGGCATGCAGCCGGTGGCCGGCGCGCGCGTGGGCGTGCCCTGGGGCAGGCAGCATGCGATCGGCATCGTCACCGGCTGCAGCGACACCAGCGAACTGCCGCTGGATAAGCTCAAACCGATCGACAGCGTGATAGACGCCGAGTCGCTGTTCTCCCCCAGCCTGTGGCGCATCCTGCGCTGGGCCAGCGATTACTATCACTACCCCATCGGCGAAGTGCTGTTTCACGCGCTGCCGATCCTGCTGCGGCAAGGCAAACCGGCCGAGGCCGCACCGCTGTGGCAATGGTTCGCCACCGAAGAGGGGCGTGCCACCCCGCCCGAAAGCCTGAAACGCGCGCCGAAACAGCAGCAGGCGCTGGCGGCGCTGCTGCAACGCCCGGTCTATCGCCACCAGGTCAGCCAGCTGGAGCTGACGGAAAGCGCCCTGCAGGCACTGCGCGCCAAAGGGCTGATCGATCTGCGCGCTCAGGTCGCGGATACGCACGACTGGCGCCCCAACTTCGCGGTGCTCGGCGAGCGGCTGCGGCTGAACACCGAACAGGCTACCGCCGTCGGGGCGATCAGAAGCGAGGATGAGCAGTTCGCCGCCTGGCTGCTGGCCGGGGTGACCGGCTCCGGCAAGACCGAGGTGTACCTCAGCGTGCTGGAAAACGTACTGGCCAAAGGCCGACAGGCGCTGGTGCTGGTGCCGGAAATCGGCCTGACGCCGCAAACCATCGCCCGCTTTCGCGAGCGCTTCAACGCGCCGGTGGACGTGCTGCACTCCGGGTTGAACGACAGCGAGCGGCTGGCGGTTTGGCTGCGCGCGCGCAGCGGCGAAGCCGCCATCGTCATCGGCACCCGTTCGGCGCTGTTCACGCCATTCCGGCAGCTGGGCGTGATCATCATCGACGAAGAGCACGACAGCTCTTATAAACAGCAGGAAGGCTGGCGCTACCACGCCCGCGATCTGGCGGTGTTCCGCGCCCGGGAAGAAGACATCCCGATGGTGATGGGCTCCGCCACGCCGGCACTGGAAACGCTGCACAACGTGCAACTGGGCAAATATCGCCAGTTGAAGCTCACCCAGCGCGCGGGCAACGCCAAACCGGCGGCGCAGCACCTGATCGATCTGAAAGGGCTGCCGCTGAAGGTCGGCCTGTCGCAACCGCTTTTGAAAAGCATGCAGCACCATTTAAAAGCCGGCAACCAGGTGATGCTGTTCCTCAACCGCCGCGGTTACGCCCCGGCGCTGCTGTGCCACGAGTGCGGTTGGATCGCCGAGTGCCAGCGCTGCGATCACTACTACACCTTCCACCAGCATCAGCGTCAGCTGCGCTGCCACCACTGCGACAGCCAGCGACCGGTGCCGCACCAGTGCCCACAGTGCGGCTCCACCCATCTGGTGTCGGTCGGCGTCGGCACCGAACAGCTGGAGCATGAGCTGGCGCCGCTGTTCCCCGACACGCCGATCACCCGCATCGATCGTGACACCACCAGCCGCAAAGGATCGCTGGAGCAACACCTGGCGGATATTCATCGCGGCGAAGCGCGCATTCTGATCGGCACACAGATGCTCGCCAAAGGCCACCATTTTCCCGACGTCACGCTGGTGGCGTTGCTGGACGTGGACGGCGCGCTGTTCTCCGCCGACTTCCGCTCCGCCGAGCGTTTCGCTCAGCTGTATACCCAGGTCTCCGGGCGTGCCGGCCGCGCGGGCAAACAGGGTGAAGTGCTGCTGCAAACCCACCATCCGGAGCACCCGCTGCTGCAGGTGCTGCTGCAACAGGGTTACGACGCCTTCGCCAAACAGACGCTGGCGGAGCGCAACAGCGTGTTTCTGCCGCCTTACACCAGCCACATCATCGTGCGCGCCGAAGATCACGACAACCAGCAGGCCCCGTTGTTCTTGCAGCAGCTGCGCAATCTGTTGGAAGCCAGCCCGCTGAAGGACGACTCGCTGTGGGTGATGGGCCCGGTGCCGGCGCTGCAGTCGAAACGCGGCGGCCGTTTCCGCTGGCAGCTGTTGCTGCAACATCCGACGCGGCGCGTCCTGCAACAGCTGATGAAAAGCTCGCTGCCGCTGATCGGCACTCTGCCGCAAACGCGCAAGGTGAAATGGACGCTGGATGTCGATCCGATCGACAGCTGATCCCGGAAAAGTCCGATTTAGCTGCGGCAGTGCAAACGTTTACCCTTGAAATTGCGAGCGAACGCTAAAAAACCTTCTCAGGTCACATTTTTTATGCAAATTAGGTAACAAAGGCGGGGCGTATTCTGTTTAGAATGTCTGCGAGGGCAAATTTTGTCGCCACATCGCAGCGCGACGGAGTGCCCGAACGCGAGTGGCGCTCAATGACAACAATCCCGCCACCGCATGCCGGACATTGTGAGCAAACAGCAGTAGTGGCGTCGGCATGGGGCTGACGCAAGGAGAAAGGCGTTGGAACACAAGAAAGAGTTATCCATGGCGACCATGAAAGACGTCGCCGAAATGGCGGGCGTTTCAACGGCTACCGTATCGCGTGCGCTGATGAACCCGGAAAAGGTGTCGACGCCAACGCGCCAGAAAGTAGAACAGGCCGTGCTGGCCGTGGGTTATTCTCCTCATGCTCTGTCACGCAATATCAAACGCAACGAATCTCGCACTATCCTGGTGATCGTGCCCGACATCTGCGATCCGTTTTTCGCCGATGTGATCCAGGGGATCGAACAGACCGCCGCCCAACAAGGCTATCTGGTGCTGATCGGCGACTGCGCGCAGCAAAACCAGCAAGAACGCACCTTCGTCAATCTGATCATCACCAAACAGATCGACGGCATGCTGCTGCTGGGCTCTAACCTGCCGTTCGACGCCAGCAAGGAAGAGCAGCGCAACCTGCCGCCGATGGTGATGGCCAACGAGTTCGCGCCCGAGCTGGAACTGCCGACGGTGCATATCGACAACCTGACCGCCGCCTTTGAAGCCGTGCATTATTTGCATCAACTGGGCCACCGGCAGATCGCCTGCGTCGCCGGGCCGGAACAGATGCCGCTGAGCCATTATCGGCTACAGGGTTACGTTCAAGCGCTACGTCGTAATGGCATTACCGTCGAAAGCAGCTATATTACCCGGGGTGATTTTACCTACGAAGCCGGCGCGCAAGCGCTGACCCAGTTGATGGCTCAGCCGAAACCGCCGACGGCGGTGTTCTGCCACAGCGATGTCATGGCAATCGGCGTGCTGTCCCAGGCGAAGAAAATGGGGCTGCGGGTACCGCAGGATCTGTCGATCGTCGGCTTTGACGACCTCAAGCTGGCGCAATATTGCGATCCGCCGCTGACCACGGTGGCGCAACCGCGTTTCCAGATAGGCCAACAGGCGATGTTATTGCTGTTGGAGCAGTTGAACGGCCAGACGGTGGCCAGCGGCTCCCGGCTGTTGGACAGTGAATTGATTATCAGAGGCAGCACCGCTGCCCCGAAACGCTAGTCAAATATTTTAGGGTTCAGTAACATGACGGACTTATCCTCTCATCAGGACACAGCGGAATAATAGTGGCACAAAAAGACTATGTAAGCCGTGGGCGCGCAGCAGGAGCTAAGCGTAAAACCCCCAGCCGTAAAAAACGCAGTTCTCCGAAGGTTTCCAAAACCGTGCTGGCGTTAGCCGCCGCGTTACTGGTTATCTTTGTCGGTGGCCTCTATTTCATTACCCACAACAAGCCGGAAGACGCGCCGTTGTTGCCTGCGCACACCACGCGCCCCGGCAACGGCCTGCCGCCGAAGCCGGAAGAGCGCTGGCGCTACATCAAAGAGCTGGAAAACCGGCAGATCGGCGTGCAAACACCGACCGAACCGACGGCCGGCGGCGAGCTCAATTCCAAAACTCAGCTGACCGCCGAACAGCGGCAGTTGCTGGAGCAGATGCAGGCAGACATGCAGCAGCGTCCGACGCAGCTGAACGAAGTGCCGTATAACGATCCGGGCCAGGTCAACGCGCGCAGTAACCGCCAGCAGCAGATGCAACAACCGCAAATGCAACAGCAGCCGGTACAGCAACAGCAGCAGGTTACCCAGGCGCCGCGCAACCCGTTCAACAACGGAGCCACCACCGCGCCGGTGCAGCAGCACCAGCAACCGAAGCCGGTCACCCCACCGCCGGTGCAGGCGAAACAGCCTGAGCCGAAGCCGCAACCGAAGCCGGAGCCGAAACCGGAAGTGAAACAGGAAACGGCCAAGCAGGAAACCAAGCCGGAATCGAAACAGAAGTGGATGGTGCAATGCGGTTCGTTCCGCGCCACCGATCAGGCTGAATCCGTGCGTGCACGCCTGGCGTTCGAAGGCATCGAGAGCCGCATCACCGCCGGCGGCGGCTGGAATCGCGTGGTGCTCGGCCCCTACAGCAGCCGCGCAGCAGCGGATAAAACCCTTTCACGCCTGAAGGGCGTCGGCATGTCGAGTTGCATTCCCCTCTCCGTTGGGGGTTGAAAAGCGTCAATCCCCCCCCATCTATACTCTCAATATGCCTCGTAGCGTCTGCGAAAGCAGGCGCTGCGGGGACTTCTTTCCGTCTTTAACGAGGGTCTGCTCGTGACAACAATTGTAAGCGTACGCCGCAACGGCCAGGTCGTCATCGGTGGTGATGGCCAGGCAACCCTGGGTAATACGGTGATGAAGGGTAACGTCAAGAAAGTGCGTCGCCTGTATAACGACAAAGTGATCGCCGGTTTCGCCGGTGGCACCGCTGACGCCTTCACGCTGTTTGAACTGTTTGAACGCAAACTGGAAATGCATCAGGGCCACCTGGTGAAAGCCGCCGTCGAGCTGGCGAAAGATTGGCGCACCGACCGCATGTTGCGCAAGCTCGAAGCGCTGCTGGCAGTCGCTGATGAAACCGCTTCGCTGATCATCACCGGCAACGGCGATGTGGTGCAGCCGGAAAACGATCTGATCGCCATCGGTTCCGGCGGCCCGTACGCTCAGGCCGCCGCCCGCGCCATGTTGGAAAATACCGAGCTGAGCGCCCGCGATATCGTTGAGAAATCCCTCAACATCGCCGGTGACATCTGTATTTACACCAACCATTTCCACACCATTGAAGAATTGCCTTCCAAAGCGTAAGGATCGAATACCATGTCTGAAATGACCCCGCGCGAGATCGTCAGCGAACTGGACAGCTATATCATTGGCCAAAACAAGGCCAAACGCGCTGTCGCCATTGCCCTGCGCAACCGCTGGCGCCGGATGCAGCTCAACGAGATGCTGCGCCACGAAGTGACCCCGAAAAACATTCTGATGATCGGCCCGACCGGCGTCGGTAAAACCGAAATCGCCCGTCGTCTGGCGAAGCTGGCCAACGCGCCGTTCATCAAGGTTGAAGCCACCAAGTTCACCGAAGTGGGCTATGTGGGCAAAGAAGTGGACTCCATCATCCGCGATCTGACCGATGCCGCCATCAAAATGGTGCGTATGCAGTCGATCGAGAAAAACCGCACCCGTGCCGAAGAGTTGGCCGAAGAGCGCATTCTCGACGTGCTGATCCCGCCGGCCAAGAACAACTGGGGCCAGCCGGAAGAGCATCAGGAGCCGTCCGCCGCCCGCCAGGCATTCCGCAAGAAGCTGCGCGAAGGCCAGCTGGATGACAAAGAGATCGAAATCGATCTGGCCGCGGCGCCGATGGGCGTGGAAATCATGGCGCCTCCGGGCATGGAAGAGATGACCAACCAGCTGCAGTCGATGTTCCAGAACCTCGGCGGCCAGAAGCAAAAACCGCGCAAGGTGAAGATCAAAGAAGCCTTCAAGCTGCTGGTGGAAGAAGAAGCCGCCAAGCTGGTGAACCCGGAAGAGCTGAAAGAGCAGGCGATCGAAGCGGTTGAACAGCACGGCATCGTGTTTATCGATGAGATCGACAAAATCTGTAAGCGCGGCGGCCAGAGCTCCGGCCCGGACGTCTCGCGCGAAGGCGTGCAACGCGATCTGCTGCCGCTGGTGGAAGGCTGCACCGTATCCACCAAGCACGGTATGGTGAAGACCGACCACATCCTGTTCATCGCTTCCGGTGCGTTCCAGACCGCCAATCCGTCGGATCTGATCCCAGAACTGCAGGGCCGTCTGCCGATCCGCGTTGAGCTGCAGGCGCTGACTACCGAAGACTTCGAGCGCATCCTGACCGAGCCGAGCGCATCGCTGACCGAACAGTACAAAGCGCTGATGGGCACCGAAGGCGTCAATATCGAGTTCACCGCCGACGGCATCCGCCGCATCGCCGAAGCCGCGTGGCAGGTCAACGAAAGCACCGAGAACATCGGCGCGCGTCGTCTGCACACCGTGCTGGAGCGTCTGATGGAAGATATTTCCTACGATGCGAGTGAAATTAATGGCCAATCCATTACAATTGATGCGGATTACGTGCGCAGTCATCTGGATGAACTGGTGGCGGATGAAGATTTGAGTCGTTTTATCCTATAATCGCTCAATCATTGTCTTGTCAGTCATCTGTGTGGGAGGCATTGCCTCCCACAATTATTTCTAACGGACACCGCAACTTACTGACAGAAGCGAAACATGAGCTCATCAACCTCCACCACCCCGATTTCCGCCTGGCTGGAAAGTCTACGCCCCCGCACCCTGCCGTTGGCCTTTGCCTCCATCGTGGTCGGCTCGGCGATCGCCGCCTGGCACGGCAGCCTGAAACCTGAAGTGGCGCTGCTGGCGCTGTTGACCGCCGGTCTGCTGCAGATCCTCTCCAACCTGGCGAACGACTACGGCGATGCGGTCAAAGGCAGCGACAAAGAAGATCGCATCGGGCCATTGCGCGGCATGCAAAAAGGCATGATCACCCAGGCGCAGATGAAGCGGGCGCTGGTGGTGACGGTGGTGCTGATCGCCCTCGCCGGCTGTTCGCTGATCGCCGTCGCCTGCGAGCAACCCAGCGACGTGGTGGGCTTCCTGGTGCTGGGCGGGCTGTCTATCGTGGCGGCGATCACTTACACCGTCGGCAACAAACCCTACGGGTATTTGGGGCTGGGCGACATCTCGGTGCTGGTGTTCTTCGGCTGGCTGAGCGTGGCCGGCACCTACTATTTGCAAACGCACACCTTCGACAGCGTCGTGATGCTGCCGGCCACCGCCTGCGGCCTGCTGGCGACGGCGGTGCTCAACATCAACAATCTGCGCGATATCGAGAGCGATCGCGAAAACGGCAAGAATACGCTGGCGGTGCGTCTCGGCCCGCACAAGGCGCGCATTTACCATGCCCTGCTGCTCGGCGGCGCGGTGCTGTGTTTCGCGCTGTTTACGCTGTTCAACCTCCACAGTCCGTGGGGTTGGCTGTTCGTGCTGGCGATCCCGCTGCTGGTGCGCCACGGCCTGCGCGTGCTGCGCGATCCGACGCCGGTCGGCATGCGGCCGATGCTGGAGCACATGGTCAAGGCGGCGTTGCTGGCCAACCTGCTGTTCGCCATCGGCGTGGCGCTCAGTTAAAAACTGATGATTTTGCCAACAGGGCGAATAAAGGGATATACTGAACATTCCTGCGGCAAACAGACGTAAAATCCTATGAAATACGATACTTCCGAACTTTGCGACATCTATCATGAAGAGGTGAACGTTGTTGAACCTCTGTTCTCCAATTTTGGCGGGCGTACTTCATTTGGCGGGCAGATCACCACGGTGAAATGCTTTGAGGATAACGGCCTGTTATTCGATCTGCTTGAAGAAAACGGCCGCGGCCGCGTGCTGTTGGTCGACGGCGGCGGTTCGGTTCGCCGGGCGCTGATCAACGCCGAACTGGCGCGCCTGGCCGCCCAGAACGAATGGGAAGGCATCGTGGTGTACGGCGCGGTGCGCCAGGTGGACGATCTGGAAGAACTCGACATCGGCATTCAGGCGATGGCGGCGATCCCGGCGGGTGCCGTAAGCGAAGGCGTGGGCGAAAGCGATATCCGCGTCAACTTCGGTGGCGTCACCTTCTTCTCCGGCGATCACCTGTATGCCGACAACACCGGCATCATCCTCTCCGAAGACCCGCTCGACATCGAGTGATTTTCGGACATGAAAAAGGGCGCCTGAGGCGCCCTTTTCGTTGCTGCATGGCGTGAGGAATCAGACCTCTTCCATTTTGCCCAGCAGCGCGCGCAGGCGATCTTGCCATACGTGCTGTTCTTCTTTCAGCTGTTGGTTTTCGCGCACCAGCGCTTCGTGGTTGCCGGAGGCAGCCTGAACTTCCTGCGACAGAGAGTTGTTTTTGTCTTTCAGCTCTTCAATTTCCATCTGCAACAAGGTGATGGTATCAATCGCCTGCTGTACTTTTGCTTCCAGTTTCTCAAATACTTCAAATGACATGCTTCAGTCCCCTCATGATAGCAAGGCGTACATCTATAAGTAGCGGCCGCAACGTCGGCTGCAGCTACTGCGAATATTGCATCGCGCTCAGTGACGCGCGCCGTTACGGAAGGCGCGCCAGTCTCGATTCGTTAAAAACGATTGTAAGTAGCCAGTCTCCGCCTGTCTAGCAACATACCGGATCATCGCGCAGTCTGTTGCAATTTTCCTGCCCTCACCATCAGTAAAAACTGAAAATCCCCACCATCATCGCCGCGAGTTGTTAACAACCCTCACCAAACCACTGGTCAGATCACACTTTTATGGCTCAGAAAGAACACTAAACGACGCGAAATCGCTCAATTTTATGACGCGCCACACACATTTTGATTTCGCTATTTCTCGTTTATGTTCGTTAACGATAAATTTACATCACGTCCTCATTCAATAATTGGACGAGATGAAAAAAACTGTGCCCATAGGCCGGATCTCTACCCAACTGAGCCTATAAACCAACAACCGCCGTTTTGCAGGACACCAACATTATGAGCCAAACCACCAGTCCGACATTAAAAGGCCAGTGCATCGCCGAGTTCCTCGGCACGGCGCTGCTGATCTTCTTTGGCGTAGGCTGCGTTGCCGCACTGAAACTGGCGGGCGCCAGCTTCGGCCAGTGGGAAATCAGCATCATTTGGGGCCTCGGCGTCGCCATGGCCATCTATCTGACCGCCGCCATTTCCGGCGCGCATCTCAACCCGGCGGTCACCCTCGCCCTGTGGCTGTTCGCCTGCTTCGACGGGCGCAAAGTGGTGCCTTACATCATTGCGCAGATCGCCGGCGCCTTCTGCGCCGCCGCCCTGGTTTACGGGCTGTACTACAACCTGTTCTTCGACTTCGAAGCGGCGCACCACATGGTGCGCGGCAGCAACGAAAGCCTCGAACTGGCCGGCATCTTCTCGACTTACCCTAACGCGCACATCTCCGTCGGCCAGGCCTTCCTGGTAGAAATGGTGATCGCGGCAATCCTGATGTGCCTGATCCTGGCGCTGACCGACGACGGCAACGGCATTCCGCGCGGCCCGCTGGCACCGCTGCTGATCGGTATTCTGATTGCCGTGATCGGCGCCTCCATGGGACCATTGACCGGCTTTGCGTTGAACCCGGCGCGTGACTTCGGCCCGAAACTGTTCGCCTACCTGGCCGGCTGGGGCAAAGTCGCCTTCACCGGCGCACGCGACATCCCATACTTCCTGGTGCCGATCTTCGCTCCTATCGTCGGCTGTGGCCTGGGCGCTTTCGGTTACCGCGCGCTGATTGGCCGCCACCTGCCGTGCGACGTCTGCGTGACGGAAGAAGAGCCCGACGCCAAGACCCAGCAGCGCAAAGCGTGATGGGTGCAGTTTTACACGGTTAACAACAGCAGGATAATTACCATGACTGTAGAAAAAAAATACATTGTCGCACTCGACCAAGGGACCACCAGCTCACGCGCCGTCGTGCTCGATCACGACGCCAACATCGTTGCGGTATCGCAGCGCGAATTCCCGCAGATCTATCCAAAGGCCGGCTGGGTTGAGCACGACCCGATGGAAATCTGGGCGTCGCAAAGCTCGACGTTGGTAGAAGTGCTGGCGAAAGCCGACATCAATTCCGATCAGATCGCCGGCATCGGCATCACCAACCAGCGCGAAACCACCATCGTCTGGGAAAAAGAGACCGGCAAGCCGGTCTACAACGCCATCGTCTGGCAGTGCCGCCGTACCGCCGACATCTGTGAGAAGCTCAAACGCGACGGCCTGGAAGAGTACATCCGTCACAACACCGGCCTGGTGGTTGACCCGTACTTCTCCGGCACCAAGGTGAAGTGGATCCTGGACAACGTCGAAGGCGCCCGCGAGCGCGCCAAACGCGGCGAACTGCTGTTCGGCACCGTCGATACCTGGCTGGTGTGGAAGATGACCCAGGGGCGCGTACACGTCACCGATTACACCAACGCCTCACGTACCATGATGTTCAACATCCACGAGCTGGACTGGGACGAGCGCATGCTGGAAGTGCTGGATATCCCGCGCGCCATGCTGCCGAAAGTCCGTCCTTCCTCCGAGGTGTACGGCCAGACCAACATCGGCGGTAAGGGCGGCACGCGTATTCCTATCGCCGGTATCGCCGGCGACCAGCAAGCGGCATTGTACGGCCAGCTGTGCGTTCAACCGGGCATGGCGAAGAACACCTACGGCACCGGCTGCTTCCTGCTGATGAACACCGGCAAAGAAGCGGTGCGCTCGAAAAACGGTCTGCTGACCACCATCGCCTGCGGCCCGCGCGGCGAAGTGAACTATGCGCTGGAAGGCGCGGTGTTCATCGGCGGTGCGTCTATCCAGTGGCTGCGCGACGAGCTGAAACTGATCAGCGACGCCGCCGACTCCGAATATTTCGCCACCAAAGTGAAAGACAGCAACGGCGTCTACGTGGTGCCGGCCTTCACCGGCCTGGGCGCGCCCTACTGGGATCCGTATGCCCGCGGCGCCATCTTTGGCCTGACCCGCGGCGCCAACAGCAACCACATCATCCGCGCCACGCTGGAATCCATCGCCTTCCAGACTCGCGACGTGCTGGACGCCATGCAGGCCGACGCCAACACCCGCCTGCAATCGCTGCGCGTGGACGGCGGTGCGGTCGCCAACAACTTCCTGATGCAGTTCCAGTCCGATATCCTCGGCACCCGCGTAGAGCGCCCTGAAGTGCGTGAATCGACGGCGTTGGGCGCCGCGTTCCTAGCGGGCCTGGCCATCGGCTACTGGAACGATCTGGATGAGGTGAAGAGCAAAGCGGTGATTGAGCGCGAATTCCGCCCAAGCATCGAAACCACCGAACGCAACTACCGCTACAGCGGCTGGAAAAAAGCGGTGGCACGCGCGCAGGCGTGGGAAGATCACGACTAAACCCAGCCTTGCCGTTACCCCCCCAAATTGCGCTGCCTGCGGGCAGCGCTTTTTTTTGCCCCGCCCCGCCGGCGCCGCGCTGTGATAGACTTTGCCGATATTTTCTTCCCTTTCTCACAGACAGGTTTGCCATGAAACGTGAATTAGCCATCGAATTTTCCCGCGTTACCGAAGCCGCTGCGCTGGCGGGCTACAAATGGCTGGGACGCGGCGACAAGAACGCCGCCGACGGTGCGGCGGTCCACGCCATGCGCATCATGCTCAACAAAGTGGACATCGATGGGCGCATCGTGATCGGCGAAGGCGAGATCGACGAAGCGCCGATGCTGTATATCGGCGAACAGGTCGGCAGCGGCCAGGGCGACGCGGTCGACATCGCTGTTGATCCGATCGAAGGCACCCGCATGACCGCCATGGGCCAATCCAACGCACTGGCGGTCTTGGCGGTGGGCGATCGCGGCACCTTCCTGCACGCGCCGGACATGTACATGGAGAAGCTGGTGGTCGGCCCGGCGGCGCGCGGCGCCATCGATCTCAATCTGCCGCTGGCGGAGAACCTGCGGAACGTCGCCGCGCGGCTGAGCAAACCGCTGTCACAGCTGACGGTCATCGTGTTGGCCAAACCGCGCCACGACGGCGTCATCGCGCAGATGCAGCAGTTGGGCGTGCGGGTATTCGCCATTCCTGACGGCGACGTGGCGGCCTCCATTCTCACCTGCATGCCGGAAAGCGAGGTCGATGTGATGTACGGCATCGGCGGCGCGCCGGAAGGGGTGATCTCAGCCGCAGTGATCCGCGCGCTGGACGGCGACATGCAGGCGCGTTTGCTGCCGCGCCATAAGGTGAAAGGCGACAGCGCCGAAAACCGCCGCATCGGCGAACAGGAGCTGGCGCGCTGCCGGGAAATGGGTATCGAAGCCGGTCAGGCGCTGCGTCTGGATCAGATGGCGCGCAACGACAACGTGATCTTCTCCGCCACCGGCATCACCAAGGGCGATCTGCTGGAGGGCATCAGCCGCCAGGGCAACATGGCCACGACCGAAACCCTGCTGATCCGCGGCAAGTCGCGCACCATCCGCCGCATCCGTTCAACCCACTATCTGGATCGCAAAGACCCGGCGCTGCACGAGTTTCTGCTGTAACGAAACAGGGCGCCGAATGGCGCCCTGATGATTGATGGCAAACCTCATGCCCTTGCCGGGTTGGCAGAGAGCAGCGAATAGAAAACAAGGAAAATCAATTTATTGATTTTCGGCTAATAGCCACAAAGGGGAGAAAAACCACGCTTTTTCTCCCTTTTGTCAACGGTATGAGGGCGCCGAATGGCGCCCTGTCGTTATGCGGTGTGTCCCTGATGCTGCATCCGGTTGGACAGCGGCCACCAGCACAGCAGGATCAACAGCGCCATCGCGAACATCAGCAATCCGAGGCTGAACTGCCCGGTTTGCGGCAGCATGGCGGAAAGCCAGGTCGCCAGACCGGACCCCATGTTCTGCATACCGCCCACCAACGCGCCCGCCGCGCCGGCCAGGTAAGGGAACGGCTCCATCGCCCCGGTGGTCGCCAGCGGGAACAGCATGCCGGCGCCGAAGAAGAACAATGCAGCCGGCACGATCAGCGTCCAGATATTCATCACGCCGAACCAGCCCGGGATCCACATCATCGCTCCCGCCAATAGACAGCTCAGCACCGAATGCCACATCAGGGTGTGGAAGGTTTTGCCGTCGCGCCCGGCGTACCAGGCACCGAAAAACGCCGCCGGGATCGGCAGAATGAACAGGATGCTGACGGTCAGGCCGCTCAGCCCCAACACGCCACCCATCAACACGCCGCAGCTGGCTTCAAATACCGCAATCCCCGCCAGCGCGCCGATCAGCATCACCAGATAGCAACTGAAGGTGCTGTCGCTCAGCAGCTGGCGGAAACTGGCCAGCATGCGGCGTTTTTCAGTTTGCACCGGGCGGGTTTCCGGCAACCATCGGAACATCGCGAAGGCGACGCAGGCGCACAGCGCCAGCAGGAAGGCGTAACAGGCGCGCCAGCCGAACACCATTGCCAGCGCGCCGCCGATCACCGGCGCCAGCAGCGGACTGACCAAAATCCCCATGTTCAGCAGGCTGTTGGCATAGCGCAGCGCGGTGCCGGCATACAGATCGCGCGGCATGGTGCGCGCCATCACGCCCGCCACGCCGGTGCCCATCCCCTGGATGGCGCTGGCGGCGACCAGCATCGTCAGGTTGGTGGACAGCAACGCGCCCAGCGCGCCAACCAGGAAGATCATCATACCCGTCAGGATCACCGGACGACGCCCAATACGATCCGATATTGGCCCGTAAATCAGCTGGGAGAAACCGTAGGTTAGCAGATACGCCGCCATCACCCGTTGCACGGCGCCGGTACGAACCGACAGATCGTGGGCGATATCAGCAATCACGGGAACATAAATGGTTTGCGCCATCTGGCCGACGGCAACCAACAGGATAAGCATCACCAGCAGGTGAAAATTCTCTAGTTTTCTCATTATCTTCGTTAACGTTTCAACTCGTCACAGCGTCCCGGTATGGCCGTTGCAGCAGCCAGAACGGCGAGCAGCCCTCTATGGCGGCATAAACTAATCAAATCTGATTTTTTTAGCGAGTTTCAGGCAGATATTGATCCAGGTCACACTGGCAGCAAACCCGACCAGGCTCGTAAATTAAACTGTACGTCTAACGCTTTGGAGTTAAAAATAGCGCCCTTGCAGTAGCCGGGCTTTAGCATTTAATCGATAATTATTTTCATCAACTTGAAATAAAATAACACCATAGGGATTTGGTTCATGAAAACACCTGAGCTGATTTTATTGCAGTTAAAGGCTCTCGGCCCGCACTCGGCCAAAATGCTGGCGGAGCGTCTGGACATCACGCCGATGGGCATCCGACAACATCTGCAATCCCTGGAAAAACGTGAGTTGGTTTGTTACGAAGAAGCGCGCAGCAAGGTCGGCCGCCCGACGCGCTACTGGTCGCTGACCGAACGGGGGCACGCCTATGTGGCCGCCGATCAGGAGCGGCTGCGGGCATCCGCGCTGCAGCTGTTTGGCGGCGCCGGCGTGGAACCGTTGCTCAGCGCGCGCGAAGAGCAGCTTTATCTGCGTTACACCGAAGAGCTGTCCGCCGAACGCAGCCATCAGGACCGGTTAACCCGCCTAGTGCGTCTGCGGCAACACGACGGTTACATGGCAGAATTGCTCGACCATCCGCACGGTGCGCTACTGGTGGAAAACCACTGTCCGATCGGCGTGGCCGGTTCCAACTGCAGCAGCCTGTGCAATTCCGAACTGCAGCTGTTTCATCGCCTGTTCGGCAACAACTACCGGGTAGAGCGCACCGCGCACGCCATTTCCGGCTCACGACATTGTGCTTATTTGATTCGACCACGGGAGCTTTAGAGTATGGCTGAATGGGTAAACGGCAAAGTTACGCAGGTAAAACAATGGACCGACGGGCTGTTCAGCCTGGTGGTCAATGCCCCCATCGATCCTTTCACCGCCGGGCAATTCGCCAAACTGGCGCTGGAGATCGACGGCGAACGGGTGCAACGCGCCTACTCCTACGTCAATGCCCCCGACGACGCCAACCTGGAGTTCTATCTGGTGACGGTGCCGGAAGGCAAACTGAGCCCGCGCCTCAATCAGCTACGGCCGGGGTCGGATGTAATGGTGACCAAAGAAGCGGCCGGCTTCTTCGTGCTGGACGAAGTGCCCGATTGCGACACGCTGTGGATGCTGGCGACCGGCACCGCCATCGGCCCCTATTTATCGATTCTGCAGCAGGGCATCGGACTGGAGCGCTTTAACAACCTGGTGCTGGTGCACGCCGCGCGTTTCGCGCGCGACCTGAGCTACCTGCCGCTGATGCAGCAACTGCAGCAACGCTACAACGGCAAGCTGCGCATCCAGACCGTCGTCAGCCGCGAAGAAACGCCCGGCTCACTGACCGGCCGCGTGCCGGCGCTGATCGAGGACGGCCGGCTGGAAGCGGCGACCGGCTTGACCATCGACGCCGAAACCAGCCACGTGATGCTGTGCGGCAACCCGCAAATGGTGCGGGACACCCAGCAAACGCTGAAAGACCACCGCCAAATGCGCAAACACCTGCGCCGCAAACCGGGCCACATCACCAGCGAGCACTACTGGTAACCCGGCGAGGGTCAGCGGAACTTCACCGGTTCGGCTTCCGGGCCGAACCGATTGCTCCCCGGCGTGCCGACGAAGGCACCCAGATCGATCATCATCATCACGATAATCAGCGTCGGAATGAAACGTCCGACGCCCCATTGCCAGATCGGCGCCAGCATCTGCCAGTTCCCTGCCGCCAGCATCCACGCCAGGATCAGCAGCAGCGCCCACCAGCCGGCCTTGTTGCGATCGTGCAGGCGTTTGACCAGCACCGCCGCCGTCGGCCACAGCAGCGCCACGATAAAGAAGGCGATGGATTGGATGGCGATCAGCTGATAATTGGCCAGCGTAAACGCCGCCGCCATCAGCACCAACCACAGCCCCATCCAGATCCAGAAGTCGCGCCGCCCGATGCGACCCTTAAAAGAAAAACACCACTGTTGTAACGTCATCGATTCCTGCGCTCTAAGCCTGCCCATATTCTGCGCCGCAGTGTAACATAGGCGCTGCCGGGCCGAGTTTTCCGCCTCGCATAACGCGGTGCGCCGCACAGCTTTCTCGTCAGCGAACCGATAATGGCGTGGGATCTTTGACAAGGCCCGCGAGTTATCGCTTTAATCGGAGCCATCTTTGTCCTTGATGCCATACGCCATGCTGAGAAAAACCCTCGTCATCGCCTGCCTGTTGCAGGCCGCCGCCAGCGCCTGGGCCGATCCGCCGCCCGCCGATGCAGCACCCGCCGCACCTTACCTGCTGGCCGGGGCGCCGACGTTCGATCTGACGGTGGTCAAATTCCGCGAAAAATACAATCGCGACAACCCGAAGCTGCCGATTGGCGAATTCCGCGCCATTCCGGCCACCGAAGACGATTCGCCGCTGCTGACGCGCGCCGCCAGTAAACTCAACGAAAACCTGTATGCCTCCACCGCGCTGGAGAAAGGCACCGGTAAAATCAAAACGTTGCAGATCACTCATCTGCCGCTGCAGCAGGCCAATGAAGAAAAAGCCGCGCGCGCCATCGCCATCAACTACATGGCGGCGCTGATGCGCCAGTTCGAACCGGCGTTGACGGTGGAGCAGAGCCAGAACAAGGTGAACAGCCTGCTGGAAAAAGGCAAAGGATCGCGCTTTTACCAACAGCAGGTCGGCGCCATTCGTTATGTCGTCTCGGACAACGGCGATAAAGGCGTAACCTTCGCGGTTGAACCGATTAAGCTAGCGCTTTCCGAGCCGTAACGGCGCGGCATTTAATGACGAAAAGCAAAGCCTTCGCGCTTAATGATCTCTATACTGTTGGGCAGGTAAACTGCCGGTCCGGCAGTTGTCATTTCGACTCTCGCGTTCCCTAGTTGGAGGAAAAAACATGCGTCATCCATTAGTTATGGGTAACTGGAAGCTTAACGGCAGCACTCACATGGTCAACGAACTGATCGCCGGTCTGCGCAATGAGCTGAGCAGCGTTGACGGCTGTGGCGTCGCCATCGCCCCGCCGGTGATGTATCTGGATCAGGCCAAGCACGCGCTGGCCGGCAGCCGCATCGCGCTGGGCGCGCAGAACGTGGACGTTAACCTGTCCGGCGCCTTCACCGGTGAAGTTTCCGCCAACATGCTGAAAGACGTCGGTGCCCAGTACATCATCATCGGCCACTCCGAGCGTCGTACCTACCACAAAGAAAGCGACGAAGTGATCGCCGAGAAATTCGCCGTGCTGAAAGAAGCCGGCCTGATCCCGGTACTGTGCATCGGTGAAACCGAAGCGGAAAACGCCGCGGGCAAAACTGAAGAAGTGTGCGCGCGCCAGATCGACGCCGTGCTGAAAACGCTGGGCGCACCGGCGATGAAAGGCACCGTGATCGCCTATGAACCGGTCTGGGCCATCGGTACCGGCAAATCCGCGACCCCTGCACAGGCACAGGCCGTGCACAAATTTATCCGCGATCACATCGCCAAACACGATGCCGCGGTTGCCGCTGAAATCATCATCCAGTACGGCGGTTCGGTGAACGACAAGAACGCCGCAGAGCTGTTCTCCCAGCCGGACATCGACGGCGCGCTGGTTGGCGGCGCCTCGCTGAAAGCCGACGCTTTCGCCGTGATCGTCAAAGCCGCTGCCGCAGCAAAAAAAGCCTGATTGCCCTAGGCTTGCCATAAAAAAACCCCGGCTTGCCGGGGTTTTTTATTGCCTCTCAAACGGCATCAGCGTTTGCTTATTTCGTCGAACACGCCGCCGGTAGCGAAGTGCACCTTCTGCGCTTCGGTCCAGCCGCCGAAAGTGTCATCCACGGTGAACAACTTCAGCTGCGGGAACTGCCCGGCGAACTTGGCCGCCACCGCCGCATCGCGCGGGCGATAATAGTTCTGCGCCGCAATAGTCTGCCCTTCCGGTGAATACAGATACTTCAGGTAGGCGGTCGCCACGTCGCGGGTACCACGTTTATCGACGACCTTATCCACCACCGACACCGTCGGTTCGGCCAGGATCGATTCGCTCGGCGTAATAATCTCGAACTTGTCTTTGCCCAGCTCTTTCTCCGCCAGCAACGCTTCGTTTTCCCAAGCGATCAGCACGTCGCCGATGCCGCGCTCAACGAAGGTGTTGGTCGAGCCGCGCGCGCCGGAATCCAGCACTTCGACGTTCTTGTACAGGTTTTTGACGAAGTCCTGCGCCTTGGCCTTATCGTTGTTGTTGTGGTGCAACGCGTAGCCCCAGGCGGCCAGGTAATTCCAGCGGGCGCCACCGGAGGTTTTCGGATTCGGGGTGATCACCGACACGCCCGGCTTAATCAAGTCAGGCCAGTCATGAATTTGCTTCGGGTTGCCTTTGCGCACCAGGAAGACGATGGTCGACGTGTAAGGCGCCGAGTTGTCCGGCAAGCGTTTTATCCAGTCTTTCTCAATGCGCCCGCGTTCGGCGATAGCGTCAACGTCATAGGCCAGCGCCAGCGTCACCACGTCGGCCTCGATGCCGTTGATCACCGAGGTCGCCTGTTTGCCGGAACCGCCGTGCGACTGTCGCACCGTCACCTTGTCGCCGGTTTCCGCCTGATAGTGCTTGCTGAATGCCGTGTTGTAAGCCTGATAGAACTCACGCGTCGGATCGTAGGACACGTTCAGCAACTGAATATCCTTCGCCATGGCGCCGGACGCCAACAGCACCAATGTCAGACCTACACCCCATTTACGCATCGACAAGCTCTCCCAGAAAATTAACGCAACCTCAATCGGTTGATTTAGCATCAGAGCCTGCCAGAAACTTTCCCGGCAATTAAAGAATAAAAAATTTTGGGATAGATGATTCTGGAATATGTCGCCGACAAGCATAAAAAAGCCCCCGCATGCGGAGGCTTTCGGCGCGCGGAGAGCGGCGAATCAGTACAGCTTTTTCGCCGTTTCCAGCCAGTCGCCCTTGAACGGACGCTTCATGTTTTCGATCGCGTCGATGATGTCGTGATGCACCATTTTTTCGTTCTGGATACCGACGCAGCGGCCGCCGTAACCCTGCAGCAGCAGTTCGATGGCGTAGGCGCCCATGCGCGAGGCCAGGATGCGGTCGTAGGCGACCGGTGAACCACCGCGTTGAATGTGGCCCAGCACGGTGGCGCGGGTTTCACGCTTGGTTTCCTGCTCGATGTGGCGCGCCAGCTCATCGATGTCGCAGATGTGCTCGGTGATCGCCACGATGGCGTGTTTTTTACCCTTGGCGATACCGGCCTTGATTTCGCACACCAGATCTTCGCGATTGAATTCGATTTCAGGCAGCACGATGAATTCGCAACCGCCGGCAATCGCCGCCGCCAGCGTCAGATCGCCGCAGTAACGGCCCATCACTTCCACGATGGAGATACGCTGGTGCGACGAGGAGGTATCGCGCAGGCGGTCGATCGCTTCCACCACGGTTTCCAGCGCGGTGAAGTAACCGATAGTGTAGTCGGTACCGGCGACATCGTTATCGATGGTGCCTGGCAGGCCGATGCACGGGAAGCCTTCTTCCGTCAGGCGTTTGGCGCCCATGTAGGAACCGTCGCCGCCGATCACCACCAGCGCGTCGATGCCGCGATTCTTCAGGTTTTCAATCGCCTTGGCGCGCACGTTTTCATCCCTGAACTCCGGGAAGCGGGCCGAGCCGAGGAAGGTGCCGCCGCGGTTGATCATGTCGGACACGCTATAGCGGTCCAGCTGCTCCATGCGATCTTCGTACAAGCCAAGGTAGCCATCGTAAATACCAAAAACTTCCAGACCTTCTGAAAGCGCAGAACGCACAACGCCGCGGATTGCAGCGTTCATACCCGGCGAATCACCGCCGCTCGTCAGTACACCGATTTTCTTGATCATGACTACCTCTGAACTGTGTAGATGCAATTTCTTAAGAATTCTGTCTCCGCCGATCGTCTTGAAACCTCTCCGGCTGCAGAAAACCAGCTTTACGGCTTATTGCTGGATATTATATCAAAAACACCCAGCTGAATTGATTCAAGTCACGCAATATAACGGTAAAAACACCGCATGGCACGCTGAGCTAACTCAGATATTCATGATAATACTTCGCGCTATGCCTCTATCTGATTATAGCTCCCAATGCCCCTGCCTACCCGGCGGCACCACGGAGCACGGATCCAGGTGAATGATGACGTCCGCCCCCGCAAAACGGTGTCGCAACGCCTGTTCCACCTGATCGGCCAACCGATGCGCCTCACGCAGCGGCAGCGTGTCTTCCATCTCCAGATGCAGCTGGATGAAACGCGTCGGCCCCGACTGACGCGTGCGCAGATCGTGCGCGCCTTTCACCCCGGGCCAGGAGGAAACCACCTCGATAATCGCCTGGCGTTCGTCATCCGGCAACGCCCGATCCAGTAGCGACTGCACCGCTTCGTAGCCCATGCGCAGCGCGCTATAGAGGATGTATACGCCGATGCCCAGCGCGAACAGCGCATCTGCCCGGTGGAAGCCGTACCAGCTTAGCCCAAGAGCGATAAGAATAGCACCATTCATCATGACATCTGACTGATAATGCAGCATATCTGCGCGCACCGCCTGGCTACGGGTTTTCCTGACCACCCAACGTTGATAGGTGACCAGAATCAGGGTGCTGATTAACGCGATCACCGTCACGACGATCCCAACGCCGGGATCGCGCAGCGTTTGCGGCGCATACAGGTGCTGGAAGCCGGTGAGGAACAGAAACAGGGCGGAGCCGGAAATAAACATGCTTTGCGCCAGCGCCGCCAGCGACTCCGCTTTGCCGTGGCCGAAGGTGTGCTCGGCATCGGCCGGCTGCAGCGAATAACGCACCACCAGAAGGTTGGTCAGCGAGGCGGCGATATCGACCAACGAATCCACCAGCGCCGCCAACAGGCTGACCGAACCGGTGTGGTACCAGGCGACGATTTTGATCAACAGCAGCGACGACGCCAACGCAGTTGCGGCCAACGCAGCGGACTTTACCAGGCGAGCATAACGCTGTTCCATTAAGGGATCCCGGTCAAAAGGTGTGGCGCTCAATATAGCGAAATGTCGGATAAAAAAAACCCCGCCATCATGGCGGGGAAGACAGGGATGGTGTCTATGGCAAGGAAAAACAGGGGACTACTCAGTCGTACTTCACTTCTGGGCAGAAGCTTGCTGCAAACCAGAAATTTGTTGCTCCATCTGCTGCATACGCTGCTGATGTTTCTGGTCTAAAACACTTTTTTGCTCTGGCGTCAGCAGGTTATACATTTGGTTGCGCACCCGGGCCATTTCGACCTGGCGCTTGACCTGCTGTTGGGCCATCTTCTCCGCCTGGGCGTACACGGCGGCTTCGTCAAATTTCTCTGCGGTCACCAGTTTATGCATGGCTTCCATTTCAGCTACATTGACACCAGGCAGATCGTGCCGGGCCTGACGCATCAAATCGCGCATTTGCTGGCGCTGCTGTTCGCTGAGGCTGACACCGTCGAACATATGGTGCTGGCCGGGTATTCGGGTCATCGCGTCGTTGCCGGGAGGTTGGGCTGTGTCCGGTATAGTGTCGGCAGCGAAGGCAGCGGTCGAACCAATTGCCAGCAGTGATGCCATAACTAATGCGGTCACCTTACGCATTTCAACTCCTCAAGCTTTCTCACTTTGCGAATCAACGAGGAGCAGTGTACCGCTACACCTGAAAACCTGCGTCAGTGCATGTAAAACTACGTAAAGTCATGGAATGGCAACAGTTGATGACGTATTTTGCGTCTGGAGGTAAATCATAATGAACAAGATTCTGTTAGTTGACGACGACCGCGAGTTGACCTCGCTGTTAAAAGAACTGCTTGAAATGGAAGGTTTTAATATCGTCGTCGCGCACGATGGCGAGCAGGCGTTGTCGCTGCTGGACAGCTCCGTCGATCTGCTGCTGCTCGACATCATGATGCCGAAGAAAAACGGCATCGATACGCTGAAAGAACTGCGCCAACATCACCAGACACCGGTCATCATGCTGACCGCGCGCGGCAGCGAACTGGACCGCGTGCTGGGCCTGGAGCTGGGCGCCGATGATTACCTGCCGAAACCCTTCAACGATCGCGAGCTAGTCGCGCGTATTCGCGCCATTCTGCGCCGTTCCAACTGGAGCGAACAGCAGCAGCAGGTCGACAGCGGCGCCCCGACGCTGGATGTCGATGGCCTGCAGCTGAATCCCGGCCGCCAGGAGGCCAGCTTCGACGGCCAGGTGCTGGATCTGACCGGCACCGAGTTCACCCTGCTTTACCTGCTGGCGCAGCACCTCGGGCAGGTGGTATCGCGCGAACTGCTGAGCCAGGAAGTGCTGGGCAAACGCCTGACTCCGTTCGATCGCGCTATCGACATGCACATCTCCAACCTGCGGCGTAAGCTGCCGGATCGCAAAGACGGGCATCCGTGGTTCAAAACCCTGCGCGGGCGTGGTTATTTGATGGTATCTGCAACATGATCAACAGTTTGACGGCACGCATCTTCGCCATTTTCTGGTTTACGTTAGCCCTGGTGCTAATGCTGGTGCTGATGGTGCCCAAGCTCGACTCCCGCCAAATGACCTCGCTGCTCGACAGCGAGCAGCGGCAGGGGTTGATGCTGGAACAGCACGTCGAGGCCGAGTTGCAAAACGATCCGGCCAACGATCTGATGTGGTGGCGCCGCCTGTTCCGCGCCATCGACAAATGGGCGCCGCCGGGCCAACGCCTGTTGCTGGTCACCAGCGAAGGCCGGGTGATCGGCGCGCAGCGCAACGAAATGCAGATCGTCCGCAACTTCATCGGCCAATCCGATAATTCGGATCATCCCAAGAAGAAAAAGTACGGCCGCGTCGAGCTGGTCGGGCCGTTCGCGGTGCGCGACGGCGAAGACAACTACCAGCTGTACCTGATCCGTCCCGCCAACAGCCCGCAATCCGATTTCATCAACCTGATGTTCGACCGGCCGCTGCTGCTGCTGATCGTCACCATGCTGATCAGCGCCCCGCTGCTGCTGTGGCTGGCCTGGAGCCTGGCGAAACCAGCACGCAAGCTGAAGAACGCCGCCGATGACGTGGCGCGCGGCAACCTGAAGCAGCATCCGGAACTGGAGGCCGGCCCGCAGGAGTTCCTGGCCACCGGCGCCAGCTTCAACCAGATGGTCAGCGCGCTGGAACGCATGATGAACGCTCAGCAACGGCTGATCTCGGACATCTCGCACGAGCTGCGCACGCCGCTGACGCGCCTGCAGCTGGCCACCGCGCTGATGCGCCGCCGCCACGGCGAAGGGCACGAACTGGCGCGCATCGAAACCGAAGCGCAGCGGCTGGATTCGATGATCAACGATCTGCTGGCGCTGTCGCGCGGGCAGCAAAAGGGCGAGCTGGCGCGCGAGCAGTTGAAGGCCAACGAACTGTGGGCCGACGTGCTGGACAACGCCCGTTTCGAAGCGGAACAGATGGGCAAGCAGTTGGAGATCGCTGCGCCGCCAGGTCCGTGGACGCTGTTCGGCAACGCGAGCGCGCTGGACAGCGCGTTGGAAAACATCGTGCGCAACGCCCTGCGGTATTCACACACCCGCATTGCCGTGGCGTTCAGCGCCGACAATCAGGGCGTGACCATCCAGGTTGACGACGACGGCCCCGGCGTCAGCGCCGAAGACCGCGAGCAGATCTTCCGTCCGTTCTACCGCACCGATGAAGCGCGCGACCGTGAGTCCGGCGGCACCGGCCTCGGCCTGGCGATCGTCGAGGCGGCGGTCAACCAGCATCGCGGCTGGGTGAAGGCCGAAGACAGCCCGCTTGGCGGCCTGCGGCTGGTGCTGTGGCTGCCGCTGCATCATCAACGCCTATCGTCTAAGACAGAACAGTAAGAGTTTGCTATCCTGCGCCCCTCGTTCACGAGGGGCCTGCAACATGCTGAACATCGTTTTATTTGAACCCGAAATTCCACCCAATACCGGCAATATCATCCGCCTGTGCGCCAATACCGGCTTTAATCTGCATCTGATCGAACCGCTGGGTTTTCCGTGGGACGACAAACGCCTGCGCCGCGCCGGGCTGGATTACCATGAGTTCACCCGCGTCCACCGTCATGCCGACTACGCCGCTTTTCTCGCCGCCGAAAACCCGCAGCGGCTGTTTGCCCTCACCACCAAGGGCACGCCGGCGCACAGCGCCGTCAGCTACCAGGCCGGCGACTACCTGCTGTTCGGTCCGGAAACGCGTGGATTGCCTGCCGACATCCTCGATGCGCTGCCCGCGCAGCAAAAAATCCGCATCCCAATGCAGGCGCAAAGCCGCAGCATGAACCTGTCGAATGCCGTATCGGTGGTGGTGTATGAAGCCTGGCGGCAGTTGGACTATGCCGGCGCGCTGATCAAAGCGTAATCCGCGACGACGCGCCATACTGGAAGGGTTAACCTCTCCAGATACGGCACATGGCTTTCATCGCAGATATTGTTACCCAGCTTCGCCGGCTCGAATCGGCGCTGAACGAGGCGCTGTTGCGGCTGCAACAGGCGCAAGACACCGAGGCGCTACACGACTTGCGCGTCTGCCTGCGCCGCATTCGCAGCCTGCTGCGTCCGTTGCGCGGCTGCCCCGGCGCAACGCGGCTCGATCGGGCCGCCGCCGAGTTGGGCAAGCTCACGACGCCGCTGCGCGATCTCGAGGTGCTGATCGTCGAATTGGCGCACCATCGCCTCGATTGGCAGGCCAACGTGCGCCAAAGCGATTTTCAGGCCCGCTGCCGCCAACTGCTCGCCAACCCGCTGCTCATCAGCTTCCCTTCGCTATTGCACGCCTGGCCGCACCGCTTTCGCCGCATCGCGCAGCGCCCCGCCAAACACCGTGTGAACCGACGCCTGCAGCGCCAGCAGCGGCAATTGCGCAGGGCGTTGGCTGATACCGGCTACGATCGCCACCGTCTGCGGCTGCTGGTCAAACGCCTGCGCTACGCGGCCGAAGCCTACCCGCAACGCCTCCCCCTCTCTCCCGCCGCAATGGCGGGCCTGAAAGCGGTGCAAAACGCCCTCGGCGATTGGCACGACCGGGAGGTCTGGTGCCTGCAGGCAGAACATCAGGAGGATCTCTGGCCCTTGTTGCCCCGATGGCAAGCAGAGCAACACCAGGCGCTGGCCAGAGCGGACGTCTTGCTCGTTGCCTTATCACCCGCACTGGTGGTGAAAACCGGCGGCGCATCACGATCCTGAAAAAAGGCCGCAGCAGGGCACGCCCGGCCCCGAAAATGCCCGATGAGGCGCAGATAATGCGCTATGTTTTGTAAGGGTAATCACCACTCATCATAGGAAACCACATGAAAAAACAACGCTTGAGCGTTGCCATGGCCGTTCTGGCAGCGGGCCTGTTGCTGGCGGGCTGTTCGTCCAAAGTCACCCAAACGTCGCAATATTCGGGCTTCTTGTCCGATTACAGCAAACTGCAGGAAACCACCTCGCCAAGCGGTCATAAAACGCTGCGCTGGGTAGATCCGAGCTACAAGGAATCCAACTATCGCGGTATCTATTTCCAACCGGTGGTCTATTTCCCGGCGGAGAAACCCACGGCGCGCGTCAGCCAGGACACGCTGAACAAGATTAAGGCCTACGCGACCCAGCGAATCAAAACCGCGCTGCAGAACCGCTTTACCATTCTGCCAAGCCCGACGGGCTCGCGCGTTCTGGTGGCCAAACTCGCCATCACCGCCGTTTCGGCCGAAAACGAAGACATGAAGTTCTATGAAGTGGTGCCGGTCGCTGCAGTGGTTGCCAGCACCATGGCGGCTACCGGGCACCGGACGCAAAATACCGCGCTGTATATTGAAGGCGAGTTGATCGACCAGGATACCGGTAAAACGGTGATGGAAGTGGTACGCAAGGCCTACGGTAAAACCGTCAACAACGACAGCACGCCGGTCACGGCGGATGACGTCAAGGCGGCGATCGACGACATCGTTACCGATATCACCCAGTTCCCGAAACAGGGCTGACCGCCGCCTGAAAAACACAGGGGGAGCCAAAGCTCCCCCTGAATGGATACGCAAACGGCGTTCAAATGCCGTCGCCGTACTCGAAACCGTGGTTGGTACCGTTGAAGTATTGGTCCATATCCATCGACGGCGTATCGCTCTCCGGCCGCCCGACGATGCGCGCCGGCACCCCGGCGGCGGTGGTATGCGGCGGCACCGCCTGCAAAACCACCGAACCCGCGCCGATCTTCGCGCCCTTGCCCACTTCGATATTGCCGAGAATTTTAGCGCCGGCGCCAATCATCACCCCTTCACGGATTTTCGGGTGACGGTCGCCGCTGGTTTTACCGGTACCGCCGAGAGTGACCGACTGCAGGATAGAAACGTTGTTCTCCACCACCGCCGTTTCACCGATCACGATGCCGGTAGCGTGGTCAAGCATGATGCCGCAGCCGATGGTCGCCGCCGGGTGGATGTCCACGCCGAAGGCGACGGAAATTTGATTTTGCAGGTAGATAGCCAGCGCTTGCCGCCCTTGCTGCCACAGCCAATGGCCGATGCGGTAAGCCTGCAGCGCATGGAACCCTTTGAGGTAAAGCAGCGGCGTGGAGTATTTATCGACCGCCGGGTCGCGCAGCCGCACCGCGAGGATATCGCGCGCCGCCGAAACGATCATCTGATTGTCGGACTTGTAGGCCTCTTCCACCACCTCGCGCACCGCGATGGCGGGCATGATCGGCGTCGCCAGCTTGTTGGCCAGCATATAGCTGAGCGCGCTGCCCAGATTCTCGTGCTTGAGCAACGTCGCATGGAAAAAGCTGGCCAGCATCGGTTCACAATCAGCCAGTGCTCGCGCTTCTGATTTAATGCTGTTCCAGACCTGTTCCAACTCTTCTGACGACATCACATACCCCTTTGCCTTGCCAAACGGGCCGCTTCACACGGTAGCGCGGAGCGGCCCAGGTCATTTGCGGGGTCAGCATTCCGCTGCCCCGACATATCGTTTTATGTCACGCGCTGGGTTTTTCGTCCTTTCGGGCTCGCCCCAGCAGGCTCAGCGCCGCTTCGCGGGCGTCTTTATGGCAGTAAAGCACCTGATAAATCTGTTCGGTGATCGGCATTTCCACGCCGTGCCGCTGCGCCAGCGCCAACACCTCTTTGGTATTGCGATAGCCCTCGACCACCTGACCGATGCTGTCCTGCGCTTCCTGCACGCCTTTACCTTGCCCCAGCATAATGCCGAAGCGGCGGTTGCGCGATTGGTTGTCCGTGCAGGTTAGCACCAGATCCCCCAGCCCCGCCATGCCCATGAACGTCGAAGGATCGGCGCCCAGCGCAGAACCCAGACGGCTCATTTCCGCCAGCCCGCGCGTAATCAACGCGGTGCGGGCGTTGGCGCCGAAACCGATGCCGTCGGACATGCCAGCGCCGATGGCGATCACATTCTTCACCGCGCCGCCAAGCTGCACGCCGATAAAGTCGGGATTGCTGTAGACGCGGAAGCTCTTGCCGCAGTGCAACAGCTGTTGCAGATCGTCGGCGAACTGCGCATCGGTCGCCGCCAGCGCGATCGCCGTCGGCAGACCGGCGGCCAGCTCTTTGGCGAACGTCGGCCCGGAGAGCACCGCCAGCGGGATCGTCTCGCCCAGCGCCTCACGCGCCACGTCCTGCAGCAATCGCCCGGTTTCCGCTTCCAACCCCTTGGTGGCCCACACGATGCGGGCGTCCGGGCGCAGATGCGGCTTCAACTGGCGCAACACGTCGCCGAACACATGGCTCGGCACCACCACCAGCACGTCGCGGCTGGCAGCCAGCGCACGCGCCAAATCGGCTTCAAGCAGCAGGGTATCGGGGAAAGGAACGTCGGGCAGAAACGCCTGATTGCAGCGATCTTGCTGCAACGTTTGAATTTGCGCGGGGTTATGCCCCCACAGCACCACGGCATGGCCGTTACGCGCCAGCGTAATGGCCAATGCGGTGCCGTACGAGCCGGCACCGATAACAGTCATTGAAGCATTGACGGTGTTCATCAGGCATCCTGATGTGGTGCGGCACCTTCGCCTTCCGCCTGCTGCTGCAGATAGTTCATGAACAGCGCGTCAAAGTTGACCGGTGCCAGGTTCAGCTGCGGGAATGTACCGCGGGAAACCAGGCTGGTGATGCACTCGCGCGCATACGGGAACAGGATGTTCGGGCAGTATGCACCCAGGCAATGCGCCAGCTGCGTGCCTTCGATACCTGCTACCGAGAAGATGCCCGCCTGTTGCACTTCGCACAGGAACGCGGTCTCTTCGCCCAGGCTCGCCGTCACGGTTACGCGCAGTACCACTTCATACACTTCGTCAGCCAGCTGGCTGGACGCGGTATCCAGATCAAGTTTAACTTCCGGCTGCCATTCCTGCTGGAAAACCTGCGGCGCGTTCGGCGCTTCGAAGGAGATATCCTTGGTATAGATACGTTGGATCTGGAAAGCCATTTCGGTGCTGTTTTGTTCTGACATGTGAGTAATACCCTTGGTTAAACGTCCTTATTGACACTCGGTGAGCCGGCAAGCTGCTTAAAGCAGCGGATCCAGGCCGCCGCGAGCATCGAGTTCATATAAATCATCACAGCCGC
The DNA here is from genome assembly GCF_002752475.1 of Serratia sp. OLAL2. Lineage (NCBI taxonomy): Bacteria > Pseudomonadati > Pseudomonadota > Gammaproteobacteria > Enterobacterales > Yersiniaceae > Serratia > Serratia sp. OLAL2. The sequence continues at coordinate 54,372 of NZ_MSTL01000008.1, forward strand.
CGATATGCCGGCCATCGATGAAAATCTGCGGCACGGTGGTGCGCCCACTGCGCTCGATCATCACTTCGCGCTTGGCGCTATCGCCGTCGATGGCGATCTCGTTAAACGCCGCGCCCTTGCTGTTCAACAGCGCCTTGGCGCGATGGCAGAACGGACAGGTCGCTTTGGTGTAGATATCAATGTTAGCCATGGATTGCCACCTCAAATAGGTTAAACGGTTACTTACCGCGCACCAGCGGCAGGTTTTCTCCGCTCCAGCCGGCGATGCCGTCTTTCAGCATCGTCACCTTTTCAAAACCGGCCTTGCTCAGGTTCTCCGCCGGCTCGCGGGAGGCGGTGCCGTTGGCGCACACGACGATGATCGGCTGCGCTTTGTGTTTTTCCAGCTCGCCCAGGCTGCCGCTTTTGATTTCGCTGGCGGTCAGGTTGATGGCGCTGGCCAGGTGACCACGGCGGAAATCGTCGCGGCTGCGGGTGTCGACCACCACGGCTTCTTCTTTGTTGATCAGGCGGATAGCTTCACCGCGAGCGATCTCTTTGACCTTGGAGAAACGGCTTTTGAAGGTCATGACGATCACGGCGACCAGCAGAGCGATCCAAGCCAGGCTCAGAATCGGGTGTCTGCTTACGAATGGCATAATTTCTTGCAGCATGGGGTGTAACAACTCCCGTCAGTTAAGGGATAAATAAGTCAAGGTTCCAGAGTATACCTGCCGAGTGCGGCAAATACAGCCAATAAGCAAGCGCGATTGTAGAAACTGCGGGCTGCGCTGAGAAATTCCCGAGGTCAGAGCATAAAAGCCCGCGCGATTCGCCGCAACCTTGATCTCTTTGGGCTATTTCTCGCCGGCGGCGATGTAAAATCAGCCGGTTTTTCGAGGGCGAACAGCCATGCTTGCGGCGGGCGCATGGCTATTCGCAGCTTAAAAAGTTCATAAGAGGTCAATGCAATGTCGAGCAACAAAAAACCGATGGTACTGGTGATCCTGGACGGTTACGGCCACCGTGAGGAGCGGCAGGACAACGCGATCCTGAACGCCGGCACCCCGGTGATGGACCGTCTGTGGCGGGAGCAGCCGCATACGCTGATCGCCGCCTCCGGGCTAGATGTCGGCCTGCCCGACGGCCAAATGGGCAACTCCGAAGTCGGCCACGTCAACCTGGGCGCCGGGCGCATCGTCTACCAGGATCTGACCCGGCTGGACAAAGCGATCGCCGACGGCGACTTCTTCGCCAACCCGGTGCTGACCGCCGCGGTCGATAAAGCCGTAGCGGCCGGCAAGGCGGTGCATATCATGGGCCTGCTGTCGCCGGGCGGCGTGCACAGCCACGACGAGCACATTCTGGCCATGATCAAGCTGGCCGCCCAACGCGGCGCCAAAGCCGTTTATCTGCATGCCTTCCTCGACGGGCGCGACACGCCGCCGCGCAGCGCCGAAGCCCCGCTGCAACGCTGCCGCGACGCCTTCGCCACGCTGGGCGTTGGGCGCATCGCCTCGCTGATCGGCCGCTACTACGCGATGGACCGCGACAACCGCTGGGATCGCGTGCAGCTGGCCTATGACCTGCTGACCGCGGCCAAAGGCGACTACGTGGCCGACGATGCGATCGCCGGCCTGCAGGCCGCCTACCAGCGCGGTGAAAACGACGAGTTCGTCAAACCGACCGTCATTCGCGCCGCCGGTGAGGCCGATGCCGCGATGCAGGACGGCGATGCGTTGATCTTCATGAACTTCCGCGCCGACCGCGCGCGCCAGATCACCCGCGCTTTCGTGAACGCGGATTTCGACGGTTTCCCGCGCGCCAAGCGGGTGCAGTTCGGCGATTTCGTGATGCTGACCGAGTACGCCGCCGACATCGCGACCGCCTGCGCCTATCCGCCGGCGTCGCTGGCCAACACCTTCGGCGAATGGCTGATGAAGCACGACAAAACCCAGCTGCGCATCTCGGAAACCGAAAAATACGCCCACGTCACCTTCTTCTATAACGGCGGCGTGGAAGCGCCGTTCAAAGGGGAAGACCGCGTGCTGGTCAATTCGCCGAAGGTCGCCACCTACGATCTGCAGCCGGAGATGAGCGCCGCCGAGCTGACCGACAAACTGCTGAGCGCCATCCGCAGCGGCAAATACGACGCCATTATCTGCAACTACCCGAACGGCGACATGGTGGGGCATACCGGCGTGTATGAAGCAGCGGTCAAAGCGGTGGAGACGCTGGATGCCTGCATCGCCCAGGTGGTTGACGCGGTGCGCGACGTCGACGGCCAACTGCTGATCACCGCCGATCACGGCAACGCCGAGCAGATGCGCGATCCGGCCACCGGCCAGGCGCATACCGCCCACACCAGCCTGCCGGTACCGCTGATTTACGTCGGCAAACCGGCACGGGCGGTCGAAGGCGGCAAGCTTTCGGACATCGCGCCAACCCTGTTAACGCTGATGGGAATGGAAATCCCGCAAGAGATGACTGGTAAGCCGCTGTTCATCGTGGAATAATCCTTCTCCATGAGGGAGAAGGCGTTTTTTGCACTATCAAGGGTAACCCGAAGCGCAAACGCAGGCAGCCGGCCGCTGCCTGAACGCACCGCGCCAAGGACGTTCACCGCCATGTGCGCCAGCGTATTTTGCGCTGGCGTCTTGCTGTTGCCGCTCGCCGGCCAGGCGGCGGAAGACAATAAATCCCAGCTGAAAGACATCCAGCAGAGCATCGCCGAGAAAGAAAAAGCGGTGAAGCAGCAGCAGCAGCAGCGCAGCTCGCTGCAGGATCAGCTGCGTCAGCAGGAAAAAACCATCGCCCAGGCCAGCCGCCAGTTGCGCGACACCCAGGGCACGCTCACCCAGTTGAGCAAGGATATTTCCGGCCTGAACGCCTCGATAGCCAAACTGCAAAAGCAGCAATCGACCCAACAAAACCTCCTCGCCAAACAGCTCGACGCCGCCTTCCGGCAAGGGCAGCACAGCGCCGTGCAGCTGATCCTCAGCGGTGAAGAAAGCCAGCGCAGCGAACGTATTCTGGCCTATTTCGGCTATCTGAACGAAGCGCGCCAGAAAACCATCGAAGAGCTGAAACAGACCCGCGCCGAGCTGGCGAAGCAAAAAACCACGCTGGTGGCCAAACAGGGCCAGCAAAAATCCTTACTGAGCGAACAACAAACACAGCAGCAGAAGCTGGAGCAGGCGCGCGGCGCCCGCAAGAAAACGCTGACCGCGCTGGAAGCCTCGCTGGAAAAAGACCAACAACGCCTGGTGGAACTGCGCCAAAACGAAGCCCGCATGCGCGACAAGATCGCCCGGGCGGAGCGCGAAGCCCGTGCGCGCGCCGAACGCGAAGCGCGTGAAGCGGCCAAAGTGCGCGAACAGGTGCGCATCAAGGAACAGCAGGCGAAGAAAACCGGCACCACCTACAAACCTAGCGAAGCCGATCGCTCGCTGATGGCGCGCACCGGCGGTCTCGGTCGTCCGGCCGGCCAGCTGATGTGGCCGGTACGCGGCCGCACGCTGCACGGCTTTGGCGAACAGCAGCAGGGCGAACTACGCTGGAAAGGCATGGTGATTGAGGCCCGCGAAGGTAGCGAAGTGAAAGCCGTCGCCGATGGCCGCGTGCTGCTGGCCGACTGGCTGCAAGGCTATGGCCTGATGGTGGTGGTCGAACACGGTAAAGGCGACATGAGCGTGTACGGCTACAACCAAAGCGCGTTGGTCAACGTCGGGGCGCAAGTGCGCGCCGGCCAGCCGATCGCTCTGGTCGGCACCAGCGGCGGCCAGGGAACGCCGTCGCTCTATTTCGAAATCCGTCGTCAGGGACAGGCGGTTAACCCACTGCCGTGGTTGGGAAGATAGATTTGCACTATGTCAAAACCCGTACAGCTCTGTTAATAGGCTGTCTGCTGCAGGTTTACGCTGCGCAGGCAGGAAAACTATCCATCGTCATCGATGACGTGGGCTACCGCCCTCACGAAGAAAACGCAGTGCTGCAAATGCCGACGGCGATCTCGGTTGCGGTATTGCCCAACGCGCCGCATGCCCGCCTGATGGCCACTCGCGCCCACAGCCAGGGCCGCGAAGTCTTGATCCACATGCCAATGGCGCCGCTCAGCAAGCAGCCGCTGGAGCGCGATACCCTGCAGCCTGCCATGAGCGGCGACGAGATCCAGCGCATCATCCGCAACGCGGTGAACAATGTGCCTTACGCGGTCGGCATGAACAACCACATGGGCAGCGCCATGACCTCCAGCCTGCCGGGCATGCAGAAAGTGATGCAGGCGCTCGAAAGCTACCGCCTGTACTTCCTCGACAGCATGACCATCGGCAACAGCCAGGCGACCCGCGCCGCGGCCGGCACCGGCGTGAAAGTGATCAAACGCAAGGTGTTCCTCGACGATACCGCGAACGAAGCCGACATCCGCCGCCAGTTCAATCGCGCGGTTGAATTGGCGCGGCGCAACGGTTCCGCCATCGCCATCGGGCATCCACGTCCGGCGACGGTGAAGGTGCTGCAGCAGATGCTGCCGTCGCTGCCCGCCGATATCGTGCTGGTCAAACCGAGCGCGCTGCTGAACGAACCGCAGGGCAACGGCGGCGGCAGCTACGTCCCGCCGCCGGTCAAACCGCAAAAACCGCAGCCGAAAAATCCGTTCAGCGGTGGCATCAAACAGTGCAAGGTCAAACCGCCGAAGGAAAAAGCCAACGCCGGCACCGCGCTGGGCGTCATCGCCGACAGCATAGCCACCTCGCCGCCGGTGACCTTCATCAAGCGTCATTGGCAACACTGGACGCAAGCCAAACCGCAAGCATAAAAAAAGGCCGGAATTCCGGCCTTTTTCACGTCTGCCGAGATTAATCCCAGCTCAGCACCACTTTACCCGACTTGCCGGAGCGCATGGCGTCGAAGCCCTGCTGGAACTCGTCGATCGAGAAACGGTGGGTGATGATTGGGGTCAAATCCAGGCCGGACTGGATCAGCGCCGCCATCTTATACCAGGTTTCGAACATTTCGCGGCCGTAAATCCCTTTGATAAACAGCCCTTTGAAGATGACCTGGTTCCAGTCGATCGACATATCCGAAGGCGGAATGCCCAGCATGGCGATGCGTCCGCCGTGGTTCATGGCATTGAGCAGCGTGCGGAACGCCGGCGGCGCGCCGGACATTTCCAGACCGACGTCGAATCCTTCGGTCATACCCAGCTCGGCCATCACGTCGTTGAGGTTTTCCTTACTGACGTTCACCGCGCGGGTCACGCCCATCTTGCGCGCCAGTTCCAGACGGTATTCGTTAACGTCGGTGATCACCACATGGCGGGCGCCGACGTGTTTGCACACCGCCGCCGCCATGATGCCGATCGGGCCGGCGCCGGACACCAGCACGTCTTCCCCGACCAGATCGAACGACAGCGCAGTGTGTACCGCGTTACCGAACGGATCGAAGATCGAAGCCAGTTCGTCGGAGATGTTATCCGGGATCTTGAAGGCGTTGAACGCCGGGATCACCAGGTATTCCGCGAAGCTGCCCGGACGGTTCACGCCCACGCCGACGGTGTTGCGGCACAGGTGCGTGCGGCCGCCGCGGCAGTTGCGGCAGTGGCCGCAGGTGATGTGACCTTCACCGGACACGCGATCGCCGATGCTGAAGCCTTTGACTTCCTGACCGATCGCCACCACTTCGCCCACGTATTCATGGCCGACCACCATCGGAACCGGAATGGTTTTTTGCGACCATTCGTCCCAGTTGTAGATATGCACATCGGTGCCGCAGATCGCGGTTTTGCGGATTTTGATCATGATGTCGTTGTGGCCCAGCTCCGGCTGAGGCACGTCGGTCATCCAAATTCCTTCTTCCGCTTTCAGTTTTGACAGTGCTTTCATGGTTTTACCTTATGCAATAACGCCAAGATCCTTACCGATACGTGTAAACGCCGCCACTGCGCGTTCGATTTGCTCCGGGGTGTGGTCGGCGGACATCTGGGTACGGATGCGCGCCTGGCCTTTCGGCACCACCGGATAGAAGAAACCGGTCACATAGATGCCTTCCTTGAGCAACGCATTGGCGAATTCCTGCGCCAGCTTCGCCTCACCCAGCATGACCGGGATGATGGCGTGATCGGCGCCGGCCAGGGTGAAGCCGGCGGCGGTCATTTTTTCGCGGAACAGACGCGCGTTGGCCCACAGGCGATCGCGCAGGGCGTCGCCCTCTTCCAGCAGTTCCAGCACTTTGATCGACGCGGCGACGATCGCCGGCGCCAGCGAGTTGGAGAACAGGTACGGACGCGAGCGCTGGCGCAGCCACTCCACCACTTCTTTCTTGGCGGCGGTGTAGCCGCCGGACGCGCCGCCCAGCGCTTTGCCTAACGTACCGGTAATGATATCGACGCGGCCCATCACTTCGCAGTATTCATGGGTGCCGCGCCCGTTGGCGCCGACAAAGCCCACCGCATGGGAGTCATCCACCATCACCAGCGCCTGATACTCGTCCGCCAGATCGCAAACCCCTTTCAGGTTGGCGATTACGCCGTCCATCGAGAATACGCCGTCGGTGGCGATCAGAATGTGCCGCGCGCCGTCGGCTTTGGCCTGTTTCAGCTGCGCGGCCAGCTCGGTCATGTCGTTATTGGCGTAGCGATAGCGCTTGGCCTTACACAGGCGCACGCCGTCGATGATCGACGCGTGGTTCAGCGCATCGGAGATAATCGCGTCTTCCGGGCCGAGCAGGGTTTCGAACAGCCCGCCGTTGGCGTCGAAGCAAGAGGAGTACAGGATCGCGTCTTCCATGCCCAAAAAGGCCGCCAGTTTCTGTTCCAGCTGCTTGTGGCTGTCCTGGGTGCCGCAGATGAAGCGCACCGACGCCATGCCGAAACCGTGGCTGTCCATCCCCGACTTGGCGGCGGCGATCAGCGCCGGATGGTTGGCCAGGCCCAGGTAGTTATTGGCGCAGAAGTTGATCACATGGCTGCCGTCGGCGACGGCGATATCCGCCTGCTGCGCGGAGGTGATGATGCGTTCTTCCTTGAACAGCCCTTCACTGCGAGTGGCGGCAAGCTGTTGTTCCAACTGCTGATAAAAAGACGCTGACATTCGGTTATCTCCAGGATTGGGCTATTTACGGCATATTTTACTGATTTGTAACCAAACTGACGAGAATGCGCGGGAGAGAATATTAAAATTGCAGCAGATATCACGGCAAAAAGCGGACTTCAATGGCAATGCGGGATATTCGGAGCCCTTCCGCTGTTTGCCGCGGCATGAAATGCTATGATAACCGCCATTGAGCGTGGGGCATTGTGCCCCGCCAGCAGCTTAGCAGGGGTAACCCAATGATTATCGTCACAGGCGGCGCCGGCATGATCGGCAGCAACATCATTAAGGCACTGAACGACAAGGGATATCGCGATATCCTGGTGGTGGATAACCTGAAAGACGGCACCAAATTCGTCAACCTGGTCGATCTGGACATCGCCGACTATATCGATAAAGAAGACTTTATCGCCAGCATCGTGGCCGGCGACGATCTGGGCGAAATCGAAGCGGTGTTCCACGAAGGCGCCTGCTCCGCGACCACCGAGTGGGACGGCAAGTACATGATGGACAACAACTATCAGTACTCCAAAGATCTGCTGCACTACTGCCTGGATCGCGAAATCCCGTTCCTCTACGCCTCCTCCGCCGCCACTTACGGCGGCCGCGAAGAGTTTATCGAAGAGCGTCAGTATGAAGCGCCGCTCAACGTGTACGGCTACTCCAAATTCCTGTTCGATCAGTACGTGCGTGAGATCCTGCCGGAAGCGGACTCGCAGATCTGCGGCTTCCGCTACTTCAACGTTTACGGCCCGCGCGAAGGCCACAAAGGCAGTATGGCCAGCGTCGCCTTCCACCTGAACACCCAGATCAACCGCGGCGAAAACCCGAAACTGTTCGCCGGCAGCGAAAACTTCAAGCGTGACTTCATCTACGTCGGCGACGTGGCGGCGGTTAACCTGTGGTTCTGGGAAACCGGCAAATCCGGCATCTTCAACTGCGGCACCGGCCGGGCGGAAACCTTCCAGGCGGTGGCCGACGCGGTGGTGGACTTCCATCAGAAAGGCGCGGTGGAATACATCGAGTTCCCGGAAAAGCTGAAGGGCCGCTATCAGGCGTACACCCAGGCCGATCTGACCAAGCTGCGCGCCGCCGGCTACGACGCACCGTTCAAAACGGTCGCCGAAGGCGTGAAAGAGTATATGGCCTGGTTGAACCGCACCGCATAAGCTGAAGGAATTAACGCTGGGTATGAAAATACTGGTTATCGGCCCTTCTTGGGTTGGCGACATGATGATGTCGCAAAGTCTCTATCGCACCCTGAAGGCCGAATACCCGTCGGCGGAGATCGATGTGATGGCACCGGCCTGGTGCCGTCCGCTGCTGGCGCGCATGCCGGAAGTCAATCAGGCGCTGGCGATGCCGCTGGGCCACGGCGCGCTGGGGCTCGGCGAACGCCGCCGCCTGGGGCGCGCCCTGCGCGCCAACCGTTACGATCGCGCTTACGTTCTGCCTAACTCGTTCAAATCCGCGTTGGTGCCTTTCTTCGCCGATATCCCGCAGCGCACCGGCTGGCGGGGCGAAATGCGCTACGGCCTGCTGAACGACGTCCGCGTGCTCGACAAGGCCGCTTTCCCGCTGATGGTGCAGCGCTATGTGGCGCTGGCCTATGACAAAGGCCGCGTTCAGCGCGCCGACGATCTGCCGCAGCCGCTGCTGTGGCCGCAGCTGCGGGTGAGCGACGAAGAGATCGCCGAAACTACTTCGGCCTTCAACCTGACCGACAGCCGCCCGATCGTCGGCTTCTGCCCAGGCGCGGAGTTCGGCCCCGCCAAGCGCTGGCCGCACTATCACTACGCAGCGCTGGCTCAACGGCTGATCGAGAACGGCTATCAAATCGCGCTGTTCGGTTCGGCAAAAGACCACGAGGCCGGCGAACAGATCCGCGCCGCGTTGCAGGAAGACGCGCGCGATTTCTGCCTTAACCTGGCCGGAAAAACCCAGCTGGAGCAGGCGGTGATCCTGATCGCGGCCTGCCGGGCGGTGGTCAGCAACGACTCCGGTTTAATGCACGTTGCCGCAGCGTTGAACAAACCGCTGATAGCCTTGTACGGCCCAAGCAGCCCCGACTTCACGCCGCCGCTCTCCGACAAGGCGCGGGTTATCCGCTTGATCAGCGGTTATCACAAGGTGCGTAAAGGCGATGCCGAGCAGGGATACCACCAAAGTTTGATCGATATTCAGCCGCAGCAAGTGTTGGATGCGCTGACGCCGTTACTTGTCGCCAGCGAGGAATAGTCATGCAGGTGTTAATCGTAAAAACATCCTCGATGGGCGATGTGCTGCATACGCTGCCCGCCCTGACCGACGCGCTGCAGGCCATTCCCGATATCCGCTTCGACTGGGTGGTGGAAGAAGGTTTCAGCCAAATCCCCACCTGGCATCCGGCAGTGGATCGCGTGATCCCGGTGGCCATTCGCCGCTGGCGTAAAAATTGGTTCGGCAGCGACACCCGACAGCAGCGCTGCGACTTCAAGCGCGCGCTGCAAGAACGCCATTACGACGTGGTGATCGACGCGCAGGGCCTGATCAAAAGCGCCGCGCTGATCACCCGCGTCGCCAAAGGCAACAAACATGGCCCGGACTGCAAGAGCGCGCGCGAGCCGTTCGCCAGCTGGTTCTACAACGTGCGTCATGAGATAGACAAACAGCAGCACGCGGTGGAACGCACGCGCGAGCTGTTCGCCAAAAGCCTCGGCTACGATAAACCGGGCAGCTACGGCGATTACGCCATCGCCGCGCGTTTTCTCAGCCAGCCGCCGGTCGATGCCGGTCAATATCTGGTGTTTCTGCACGCGACAACCCGTGACGATAAGCATTGGCCGGAGCAGAACTGGCGCGAGCTGATCGCGCTGACGGCCGACAGCGGGCTGAAGATCAAACTGCCGTGGGGCGCAGAGCATGAACATCAGCGCGCGCTACGCTTGGCGGAAGGTTTTCCACATGTCGAAGTGCTGCCGAAGCTCAGCCTGCAGCAGGTGGCTGACGTGCTGGCCGGCGCCAAGGGCGTGGTCTCGGTCGACACCGGACTCAGTCATCTGACCGCCGCGCTCGACAAACCGAACATCACGCTGTTCGGGCCAACCGATCCCGGCCTGATCGGCGGCTACGGGCAAAATCAGCACTCGCTGATTTCGCCGGAAAAAAGCATGGCGACAATTGACGCCGATACGGCATGGCAGGCGTTGCAAAAGGTTATAGCATGAAAAAACTGCACATTATCAACCTGGGTAAAATGGGCGGCGTCGAGCGCCTGTTCCTGCAGTACATCAACGATACCACCGACGGCAGCAACCAGGTCCTGTGCATCAGCGGCGACATTGGCGAAGAGATCCGCCGCCAGTTGCCTGCGCATCAGCCCGTCACCTTCGCCAACCGCCTGATCAATGCGCTGCCGCTGCGCTGCCCGCAGTTCCTGCGCAAATTTTTGCTGAAGTGGAAAATCGAGCGGGCCAACGCCGACGTGGTGATCGTCTGGGACCTGGTGCCGGGGCTGGCGGCCAAACCCAAGCGCGGCAAGCTGGTTTACTACGATCATGGCTGCTCCTGGCGTTACCCCAAGAATAAAAAGACGCTGCGTTTCTTCGCCATGCTGGACGGCGTCATTTCCGCCTCACACGCGTCGAAGCGAGTGATGGAGCTGCGCTTTAATCTGCCTTGCCCCAATCACGTGGTGATCAACCGCATCAAGACGCCGGCAGGGATCGACAACACACCGAAAACGCTGTCGCAGCCGGTCCGGATCGGCACGGCCTCACGCCTGGTCAGCCTGAAAGGCATCAGCGTTTCCTTATTGATGATGCAGGAGCTGCTGCGGCGCGGGCATGACGTCACGCTGGAAGTGGCCGGCAAAGGGCCGGATCGCGCGGCGTTCGAGGCGCTGGCGGATCGGCTTCAGCTCGGCGACCGCATCACTTTCAGCGGTTATCAGGATGACGTCGCCGGTTTCTTCAATCGCACGCACATCTACATGAGCACGCCGATCACCGAGCCGTTCGGCTTGTCCTGCATGGAATCGCTCTATTTCGGCGTGCCGGTCATCTTCCCGCAGGTCGACGGCCAGCCGGAAGCGGTGAAAGACGGGGTCTGCGGCATTGGCCTGACGCCGTCGGTCACCATCGAACAGCACCGGCAGCTCACCGATATCGAGGTCGACTTCCCGCATGAGGTCTACGATCCGTTGACCGACAGCCTGGTAGCGCCCAAGCTGCTGTCGCATATCGACTGTGCGGATGCCGTTGAGAAATTGCTGGAGCGAGAAACCTACCAGACTCTGAGCCGAAATGCGCAGCGCTATCCTGCGGAACATTTCAACTATGCTCAGTTCAAAGTTGAATTCGACGACACGCTGCGATCCTTTATCGTTTAATCAACACGTGAGCCGGAAAACACGCCCGATGCTAAAATACAGAACGCCGCACCCTGCCTTCAGCTATCTGATCTATCTGGGGTGCGCCATCGCTTTTTGCACCATCCCTTTCGGTTCCGCGACCGGACGCAATCTGTTTTACGTTTCCAGCTACATCGCCTTTATCGCCGTTTGCCTGTATCCGCGCTACTACTTCAGCAACGTTAGAAATCTGCTGCTGCCCGCGTTGATGTTCAGCGTCGGTATGGGAACCATCCTCTGGATGCATCACTTCAAACAGCCGGGTGACTACATCAATATCTATCGCTCTTATATGTCGACCGGCAAACTGCAGCTCGCGACCGCTTTCATCTTGCTGATTGCGCTCAATGAGCGGTTGTGCGTGCAGCGCCTGTTGATCGTTGTGGCTCTCGTCACCGGTCTGGCGATCAACGGTTATTCCCTCTATCAAGGGCTGCGTCTGGATATCCCGCGCGTAGAGCTCAACTTCGATCGCGCCACGGTCGCCGCCTACCTGATGACCGCCATCGATCTGGTCATGATGCAAGCCATCCTGATGCTGCGCACCCGCTACCGTCTGGTGTTGTACATTGCGGCATTCCTGCTGTCCTTCTCTGCGCTGGTGCTCACCGGCACCCGCGCGGCGATGCTGGTCTACCCGGTGGCGATTTGTCTGTCGCTGCTGGCCACCAAGCAACTGGTTTCCAGAAAACACAAGCTCGCGTTGATGGCCTCGGTACCGCTGCTGCTCGTAGCCTGCGGCCTGGTGTTTAAACCGCAGATAGAAGAACGCATTCAGGCCTTTGAGACCGATATGCGTCTGATGGATCAGCCACAGACTGAAAACTCGATCATTTCACGGCTGTCGATGCAAACGCTGGCATGGCGTACCGGCTCACAAGCCCCCTGGGGCCAATCCGCCGAACAGCGCGGCGAAGAGATCCGTGCGATGGTCGCACAGCAACCTCGCCTGTCTGGCGTTATGCCCTATATCAACGTCCACCTGCACAACGAGCTGCTGGAAACCTATTCGCTCAAGGGCGTCTGGGGCGTACTGCTGCTGCTGGCACTCTATGTCTGCCTGTTCTTCTCTTCGTTCCGGCCGCAGCGCAACGCGCTGTTGCTGAGCGTGAGCGCCAGCCTGTTCGTTTACGGGCTGAGCGACGTCATCTTCTTCAGCACGGAAGGCACCGCCATGTTCTGTCTGGCGCTGATCGCCGGAGTGCTCTCCGTGGCGAGACAGACTTCCACACAGGAGCAGGCCGCGTGAACATTCAGCCACCGCTGCTCAGCGTTATCGTGCCGTTTTATAATAACGAAGCGTTCATCATCGCTGCGCTGGATTCGTTATTTACGCAGATTTCTGATGATATTGAGGTGGTGATCATCGACGATGGCTCTACCGATGCGTCGGGGGCGCTGGTCAGCCGGTATCTGGCGCAGCGGCAGCATCCGCAGGTGGCTTTTATTTCTCAGGCCAACGGCGGTATTGCACACGCCCGCAATGTCGGCCTGCAGCAAGCCACCGGGCGCTACGTCACCTTTCTCGACGGCGACGATCTGCTAAGCGACGACTATCTGGCGATCCTGCATCCCCTGCTGATCGCCGGTGAGTATGACCTGATCGATTTTAATTATCAGAAGTTCACCGAACAACCGCCGAAATCCGAGAACCGCGCGACGCAGCCCGTAGCCTACGACTTTTCACAGTTGGGGCTGAGCTGCCTGCAACCGCTGTTCGCGCGCTCAATGTGGCATCTCTGGAGCCGGGTATATAAACGCACGCTGCTGGCAGGGGAAGCGTTCGAAGACGGCAGGCGCTATGAAGACGTGATTTTCACGCCTTTTCAGTATTTCAAAACTCGCCGCATCGCCCATCTTGAGTGCGAACTCTACTTCTATCGGGACAACAGCCAGGGCATCACTCGCAATATCAAACCCAAAGATATTGACGATCTGTTGTTCGCTATGGAGAAAATGCTGCGCTTTGTGGCGCAGCATTCTGGGGATGAGCCGCTGCGCCGGTTGGCCGCCCTGATGCTGGCCAACTGCTTTTCCGAGGTGAAAAGCATGTCGAAAGCGGTGTACGGGTATTATCATTACGCGCCGGCAACGCTGCACATTTTGCGCCGCGCCGCCGCTGTCTGCCGCAACAGCGACGTGCCGGGCAAAAAAGTCCGTCAGATGCGCTATGCGCGAGTGGATACCTTGCTTTCGAAGCTGCGCGGGCGCAGGCCGCGCTAACCGCATCGGCCTCGCGGCCGATGCGTCGCCGCACCTTTAGCGCGCTAAAGGCACGTGCGCGACCAGTTCGTCATAAATCCGCTGCGGTTGAATAACCCCCATCGGGCTTTCCGCCTCCAGCGGCATCGTATAGCCGGTACGCGACACCTGAATGATGCGGTGCAGTTCAGGATCCTGAATCGGCCCGGTGGAGCGTGAATCGGCGGTCACGAACAGGCTGATGGTTTTCACCTTCAACGCCACCGCCAGATGCAGCGGCCCGGTGTCGCCGGTGACAAGAACATGGAAACTGTCGAGCAACGTCAGCAAGCCTTGCAGCCCCGTTTTGCCGATCTGGTTATCCACGCAGGCCTGCGTTTGCGGGCCGATTAAGCTCATAAACTGTTTGGCCTTGCCGTCGTCAAAAGGCGCACCAATCAGCACGATGCGTACATTGGGGTGCTTCGCCACCAGCTCATCGGCCAGCCGCGCATAGTGTGAAACCGGCCAGCAACGCGACTCCGTAGATGCCCCCAATTGAAACCCGATGGTGGGGTGGTCGCTGCTTTTGACGCCGCGCTGATAATCCACGGGAATTTCCATCGTCGGATCGTCGCTGCGGCAACCTAAAATGGAAATCAGCTCCAGCTTGCGGCGCACGAAGTGGCCGTAATAATGGAAGACATAGTTGGTCAGCCAAGGCTCCAGCCCGCAAATGCCCGAGCTGTAGTTATCGCGGATAATGTACTTCGCCCCGGCCAGTACGGCGCTGATGATGTCATAAGGCAGATGGGAGTGCAGGATCAGCGCCAAATCCGGCTGATGTTCGCGCAGCGATTTCAGCAACGGGCGTATCGTCTTGATCTTGCTGTCCCAATACACCACGCGATCGTAATAGCGGCCGTTTTCCACCAGCTCGCGGTTTTTCTTGTGCACCACCAGCGTGATGTGCGCGTTGGGGTAGCGTTCCCGCATCGCCCTCAATGCCGGCGTGTTGAACATGAAGTCGCCCAACGCCGTGGTGGAATAGATGACGATATTGTCAAACTGCTGGGCGCCGTCGAACGTCGCCTTGTCCTGAAAACGGCCGTACTTCGCCGTATAGCGCCGCAAGAACCAGTCGGCAACCTTGATTTTCCATTTCTTCGACATGTGCGTGCTTAGTTCGCTTTAAGTTGATAATACTCGGCCAGCGTCATGCCCACCGTGCGCTGCTGCAGCCAGTCAAACAGCTGCTCCAGATCGCGGTACAGCACTTCGATATCCTGTTCAGTTTTGAACGTCGGGCTGCCGCCCGGCATAAACTCGGAGGAGTGCAGCATAAACTCGACGTAGTCATGCCCCTGCGCCAGCGACGTCTCGGCCACGCTGATCATCTTGGCCACGTTGCCGCCACTCGGCCGCAGCCAGTTGACGGACGGCGAACGGCGCTTGCCGCGCAGCCGATCATAGCCCTGCTTGAACGCATTCATCAGCGCCGAATGCTTGTACTGGATGCTCATCGGCACTTCCAGCAGCGCCGAAGCGCCCGGCTTGGCGATGTTCTGCGGATCGATGAAATAGGCCTGCGACGGGAACCGGCTGTAATCGGTACCGCCGTTGCCCTGCGGGTTACCCGGCGAAAACTGCCAGTTGACCCGCGGCGTCACAGAACAGTCCACCTGATAGCCGTATTCCAGCAGCAGTGAGGCATAGTATTCGTTGAACGCCCAACGGCCGGCGCGATGGCTAAGCATTTTGGTCTGGAAGGCATCTTCCAGCAGCTTGGTCATGTGATCGACCTTGGCGCGGATCTGATCGGCGGGATACTCGATCAAATAAGGCTTGTGGCGCCAGTCATCGTCGGTCAGCGGCGTCAACGGCGGGCTGTTCCAGGCGTGCAGGTGCATGCCGACCTCGCCGGCGTCGCGGGCGATCACGTCGCGCGCGAACTCGACGTAGGCCGGGTCCATCGCCATTTCATAGTTGGTGAGATAAACCGGCTTGAAGGCGTATTTCTCGCACAGCGCCTGAAAGCGCGGCAAGAAACGTGTGTTTTCGGTCGCGATGCGATCGTGGTTTTGCCACAGATTATCGCCTTCGGTATCAATGGTGATGAGAAACGCCGGTTTAGTCATGAATATCGAGCCTGATATCAACAGAATGCACTATGTTACGCAGGCCGTTTCGCCAGGGCAAACGACTTTGCTGCCTGGTTTGGACAACGTTGAAGCGCATTCGTCCCCGGCTCGGCGATTTTTTTGCGGCCCGGCAAGAAAACCGTGCAACAGTAGCCACATGCGATCGGGTCATTTAGAATCAAAGATTGGTTTCCCAGAAAGCGACTCATGATGAACGACGCGCCAGCACTAACTTCCGCCCCATCCGTACAGCGTATTTTGATCATAAAACTGCGCCATCACGGCGATATGCTGCTGGTCACGCCGGTCATCAGCAGCCTGCGGCAAAACTACCCGCAGGCGCAGATCGATGTGCTGCTGTATCAGGAAACGCAGGAGATGCTAGCCAGTAATCCGGAATTGTCGACGCTGTTCGCCATCGACCGCCAATGGAAGAAACAGGGCGTCCGCGCGCATCTGGGGCACGAGCTGGCGCTGCTGCGCCGCCTGAAGGCGCAGCGCTACGATCTGGTGGTCAATCTGGCCGATCAGTGGCGCAGCGCCATCATCACGCGCCTGACCGGCGCGCGCATCCGTTTGGGCTTCGATTTCCCCAAACGCCGCGGCTTCCTGTGGCGCCACTGTCACACGCAGCTGGTGCCGGTGGACAATCACGCCCACCTGCATACCGTCGAACAAAATCTCTCGTTGCTGGCGCCGCTGAACCTGCCCACGCTCAATGAGCATGTCACCATGAGTTACGATCCGCAGGATTGGCAGACCTGTGAGCAACGGTTGCAGAAACAGGGCGTCGCCGGCAGTTATATTGTGGTGCAGCCCACCTCGCGCTGGTTCTTCAAATGCTGGAGCGAAGAGAAAATGGCCGCCACCCTCACCGCCTTGCAGGCCGACGGACACCAGTTGGTGATCACCTCCGGCCCCGACGCCAGAGAACAAGCCATGGTAGAGCGCATTTTGGCGCTCTGCCCGCCGCAGGGCGTAATCTCGTTGGCCGGCCAGCTGACGCTGCGCCAACTGGCCGCCCTGATTGATCACGCCAAGCTGTTTATCGGCGTGGATTCAGTGCCGATGCACATGGCCGCCGCGCTGCAAACGCCGTGCGTGGCGCTGTTCGGCCCTTCCAAGCTGACTTTCTGGCGGCCGTGGCAGGCTACCGGCGCCGTGATCTGGGCCGGCGACTTCGGCGAACTGCCCGATCCGGACGCCATTGATACCGGCACAGACGAACGGTATCTCGACCTTATTCCTACAGACGCGGTGATTGCAGCCGCGCGGAGCACGCTGGCATGAAAGCATTTCGTTTGGCGATCGTTCGCCAAAAATACCGCCCGGACGGCGGAGCCGAACGTTTCGTTTCCCGCGCCCTGGAAGCGCTGGAACAACAGGATCTCGATCTGAACGTCATCACCCGCGAATGGCAGGGTGACGCCAATCCCAACTGGCATATCCACCTGTGCAACCCGTTAAAACTCGGCCGCATCAGCCGCGAGCGAGGCTTCGCCGTGGCGGCCAGGGCGCTGTGGCAGAAAGAGCGTTTCGATCTGGTGCAAAGCCACGAGCGCATTCCCGGCTGCGACATCTACCGCGCCGGCGACGGCGTACACCGCCGCTGGCTGCTGCAACGCGCGCGTTTGCTGCCGGAATGGCGCCGCAAATGGCTGTTCTCCAATCGCTATCACCGCTATGTAATGTGCGCCGAACGCGCCATGTACGCCGCGCCGGAGCTGAAAGCCGTCATCTGTAACGCCGAGATGATCAAGCAGGAAATCATCGCCGACTTTGGCGTGCCCGCCGACAAAATCACGGTGATCTATAACGCCATCGACAATCAAAAGTTCCCGCCCGCCGACGAGGCCCAGCGCCAACGTCTGCGCGAGCAGTATCAGATCCCACAACAGGCGCACTGCCTGATCTTCGTCGGCTCGGGCTTTGAGCGCAAAGGGCTGGCCGCCGCCATCCGCGCCGTGGCAGCGACCGATAGCCACCTGTTAGTGGTCGGCAAAGACAAGGCCGAAAAACGCTACCGGGCGCTGGCGCAGTCGCTGGGCTGCGGCAATCGGGTTCACTTTATGGGCGTGCAGAAGCAGACCTTGCCGTTCTATCAGGCCGCGGACGCGCTGCTGCTGCCGACGCTGTACGATCCGTTCCCGAATGTGATTCTGGAAGCGATGTCGTGCGGCCTGCCGGTTATCACCAGCACCACCTGCGGCGGCGCCGAGTTTATCACCCCCGGCCAGAACGGCTTCGTGACCGACGCGCTCGACGTACCGGCCATCACGGAGGCCATTCGGGCGCTGCCGCGCCAGGCGCTGGGATCATCCATGGGCGAAGCGGCAAGATTGCGCATTATGACGGCTACGCCGGCGCATCTGTCCGAACAGCTGATTTCCCTCTATAACCGGTTACTGGATTAGCTATGCGTATTCTGATGATCATCGATGGCCTGCCGGGAGGCGGCGCGGAAAAAGTGGTGCTGACCCTGTGCCAGGGCATGCAGCAACAGGGGCATAAAGTTAGTCTGATCTCACTGCGCGACGTCTGCAATTACCCTATCCCGCCGGGCATTGATTATCAGGTGGTGGCCGATCGCAGCCGTGCCCCCTGGCGCAAGCTGACCGAGCTCTCACGCCGCGCCGCCGCGCTGGATCGGGCAATAGCCGAACACGAGCGCCAACACGGCGCGTTCGATCTGGTGTTCTCGAATCTGCATAAAACCGATCGCATCGTCAGCCGCAGCAAGCGGTTGGCCGCGGATCGCCTGTGGTTCTGCATTCACGGCATTCTCTCCACTTCCTACCTCGGCCACCGCAAAGGCCTGGATCGCTGGCTCAAGCAACGTAAAATCGCCAACGTTTACCAGGGGAGAAATATCGTCGCCGTTTCACAGGCGGTCGGCGACGATCTGCAGCAGAAGTTGCCGATCCGCCCGCGCCGCCTGGCGGTCATCAACAATCCGTTCGATATCGACGCCATTCATCAACAGGCGGCGGCGCCTTGCGAACTGGCCGGCCAGGAGTATCTGGTGCACGTCGGCCGCTTTCACGCCACCAAGAGGCATGACCGCCTGCTGAAAGCCTATGCGCTCTCCGGCATTCAGGCGCCGCTGGCTTTGATCGGCACCGGGGATGACGCCCGCGTCGCCGAGGTCAAACGTCTGGCGGCAGACTTGGGCATCGCAGAGCGCGTGCTATTCCTCGGTTTCCAGGCCAATCCCTACCCATTTATTCGCCATGCCTCGCTGCTGGTGCTCAGCTCCGACAGTGAAGGGTTTGGCAACGTGCTGGTAGAATCGCTGTTGTGCGGCACGCCGGTGGTCAGCACCCGCTGTCCGGGCGGCCCTGCGGAAATTCTGGAAAAAGCCGGCATGGCTAACGCGTTGGCGGAATTAAACGAAGCGTCGCTGGCAGAAAAAATGGCGGAAATTTACGCCAATCCGCCACAGATAAATCAACAGCAATTGCTAAGCTATGGGCTGGACCCTATTTGCCGTCAATATATTGAGCTGAAAGAAAAATAATAAAAAAATAAATAAGGCAGGTGATACCTGCCTTATTTTCTTCGTTAGCTGAGTGCCTGCATTTTCTGCCAAACCTCATCGACAGAAACATCTTCACAGTGCCCCGACTCACTCTGCAAAATATGATGGCGGCCAGTCCATGGATGCCAGGACGTTTTATCGGTATCGCCAAAGAACACCACCATGTCCTTATTCAACGCGGCGGCAAGATGCATCTGCCCGCCGTCGCTGCACAGCACCCGGTCGCATAAATCAAACCCGCCCAACAGCTCGCGCACCGACGCCGTCGGATAAAGCGCGACGCGTTCGTTTTGGCACAGCGCCAGCAGCTGTTCGGCGCGCTGCCGATCGCCGATGTCGTCCGGCGCCAGCGTGCCCTGCGGCGACCAGAAGATCAGCACGCCGGTGTGGGGATCGGCGGTCAGACGGTTGATGATTTCGGCATAGCGTTCAACCGGCCAGCGTCTTTTCGGGCTGCGGCTGCTGATATGCACGGCGCATACCCGTTCGACCGACGGCAGACGTTCCTGCAGCCGCTGCACCGCCAATTGCCGCTCTTCAGGCGTCAGGAATACCCGCACCGGCGGGATCGGAATGGCTTGATCGGTGATCGCCGATAAATAGCTGTAGGTGTGTTCAACCTGATGGAGGCCGCGGAAATCGTCCTTGCGGAACGGGCGCTGAATCTCTTTCGTGCCCAGATCGGCACCGATGATATGGGTGGCGCCGGCCATTTTTGCTAAACGCAGGCTGTATTTGCAAGGCACCGGGTTGGCCAGAATGACCGCATCGAACTTTATTTTGCGCAGCTTCAGGAAGATCATCAGACGTTCGAAATAAACGCCCAACGTCGTTTCATTTTTCGCCTTGTGCTTGGCCTTTTTATAGACAAAGACTTTCTCGAGATGAGGGTTGTTTTTAACAACGTCCTGGCTGACTTTATTGATCAGCAGATAAACTTTTGCGTCTGGATAGGCAATTTTCACCCCTTCAATCAAGGGCGTAGTGCAAACAAGATCGCCGATGTTGTCGCGGCGAATAATTAAAATATTCTTCATTCCGAGCCTATCGGCGAAATCGCTCGCCGGTTGTCTGAAACTGACACCCAAGGTTACCAAATTAGCGCCTTTCCCTTCCAGTTATGGTACTATTCCGAATAACCCATATAAATGAAATTGATAGAATGTTGCTGCGTTTATATCAGGTACTACTCTACCTCATCCAACCCCTGATCTGGCTCCGCTTACTGCTGCGCAGCCGCAAAGCTCCAGCCTACCGTAAACGCTGGGCGGAACGCTATGGCTTCTGCGCCGGGAAAGTCGTGCCGGGCGGCATTATGCTGCATTCCGTCTCCGTCGGCGAAACGCTGGCGGCCATCCCGCTGGTGCGGGCGCTG
This sequence comes from Serratia sp. OLAL2, assembly GCF_002752475.1. Taxonomy (NCBI): domain Bacteria; kingdom Pseudomonadati; phylum Pseudomonadota; class Gammaproteobacteria; order Enterobacterales; family Yersiniaceae; genus Serratia; species Serratia sp. OLAL2. The sequence continues at coordinate 75,064 of NZ_MSTL01000008.1, forward strand.
CGCCATCGTTACCCCGCTTTGCCGATAACTGTGACCACAATGACCCCGACAGGTTCAGAACGCGTCCAGTCCGCTTTCGGCAAAGACGTGCATCATGTCTATCTGCCCTACGATCTGCCCGGTTCCATGAACCGCTTCCTCGACCAGGTGAATCCCAAGCTGGTGATCATCATGGAAACCGAGCTATGGCCTAACCTGATCAACGCACTGCATCAGCGGCAAATCCCCCTGGTGATCGCCAATGCGCGCCTGTCGGCTCGTTCCGCCGCCGGCTACAAGAAAATTGGCGGATTCATGCGCGATATGCTGCGCCGCATTACGCTGATCGCCGCACAGAACCAGGAAGACGGCGATCGGTTTATCGAACTGGGCCTGAAACGCTCGCAGCTGGCCGTAACCGGCAGCCTGAAATTCGATATCTCCGTCACCCCGGAGCTGGCCGCCCGCGCCGTTACATTGCGCCGCCAATGGGCGCCGCGCCGCCCGGTGTGGATCGCCACCAGCACCCATGACGGTGAAGAAACCATCCTGCTGGAAGCGCACCGCAAACTGCTGGAAAAACACCCCGACCTGCTGCTGATCCTGGTGCCGCGTCATCCGGAGCGCTTCCCGACCGCCAAGGAGCTAGTGCAGAAGGCCGGCTTCAGCTACACCCTGCGCAGCAGCGGCGAAATCCCGTCCGGCAGCACCCAGGTGGTGATCGGCGATACCATGGGCGAACTGATGCTGCTGTACGGCATCGCCGATCTGGCCTTTGTCGGCGGCAGCCTGGTGGAACGCGGCGGGCACAACCCGCTGGAAGCCGCCGCGCACGCCATCCCGGTGCTGATGGGCCCACATACCTTCAACTTTAAAGACATCTGCGCCAAGCTCTCGCAGGCCGAAGGCCTGATCACCGTGACCGACGTGGATTCGCTGGTGAAGGAAGTGGAAACCCTGTTGACCGACGAAGATTACCGTCGCTACTACGGCCGCCATGCGGTGGAAGTGCTGTATCAGAATCAGGGAGCGTTGCAGCGCCTGCTGCAGCTGCTGGAACCGCACCTGCCGCCCCGGAGTCACTGAATGAGCAGCCGCAAAAGCCTGTCGGTGGTGATGATCGCCAAAAACGAAGCCGGGCTGTTGCCGGACTGCCTGCGCTCTGTCGCCTGGGCCGATGAAATCATCGTGCTGGACTCCGGCAGCGAGGACGACAGCGTCGCCGTCGCCGAAAGTCTGGGCGCCAAAGTCTTCACGCACACCGACTGGCAAGGATTCGGCAAGCAGCGTCAGCTGGCGCAAAGCTACGCCAGTCATGACTACGTTTTGATGATCGACGCCGACGAACGCGTCACCCCCGAGCTGCGGCAATCCATCGAGCGGGTGTTGAACGCACCGGACGACGGCGCCGTCTACAGCTGTGCGCGGCGCAACCTGTTCCTTGGCCGTTTCATGCGCCACAGCGGCTGGTATCCCGACCGCGTCAACCGCCTGTACGCCAACCAACGCTATCGCTATAACGACGATCTGGTGCACGAATCGCTGAACATCGGCGACGCCAAAGTGATCCCCCTCAGCGGCGATATGCTGCACCTGACCTGCCGCGACTTCTTCGCCTTCCAGCGCAAACAGCTGCGCTATGCCGAAGAGTGGGCCACGCAACGCCACCGGGCCGGCAAGCGTTGCGGCTATCTGTCCATCCTGACCCACACGCTCGGTGCCTTCGTCAAAACCTGGCTGCTGCGGGCCGGTTTCCTTGACGGTAAACAGGGGTTGCTGTTAGCGGTGGTCAACGCGCAATATACCTTCAATAAATATGCCGCATTATGGGCATTGGGCCGCAACTACTCAGAGAAGTGAATCATGACCAGCAAAGCCATCTATCCCGGGACCTTCGATCCCATGACCAACGGCCACCTGGATTTAGTGACGCGCGCGTCGCTGATGTTCGATCACGTGATTCTGGCCATCGCCGCCAGCCCGAGCAAAAAGCCGCTGTTCAGCCTGGATGAGCGCGTGGCGCTGGCGACGCAGGTCACCTCGCATCTGGACAATGTGGAAGTGCTGGGTTTCAGCGAGCTGATGGCGCACTTTGCCGCTCACCAGAATGCCAATATCCTGGTGCGCGGCCTGCGGGCGGTGTCTGACTTTGAGTACGAATTGCAGCTGGCGAACATGAACCGCCATTTGATGCCGACGCTGGAAAGCGTGTTCCTGATGCCTTCCGAAGAGTGGTCGTTCATCTCCTCTTCACTGGTGAAAGAGGTCGCGCGTCACGGCGGCGATATCGCGCCTTTCCTGCCTGACGTGGTTACGCAGGCGCTGATGGCGAAGCTCGCCGCCGAGTGATGCTCAGCGCTGGCAGCGCCGGCAAAAGAAGGTGCTGCGCTGCCCGTGCTTGGCGGATTCGATCGGCGTGCCGCACGCGCGGCAAGGTTCTCCCGCCCGCCCGTAAACCTGCAACTCCTGCGCGAAATACCCCGGTTTGCCGTCCGACTGCAAAAAGTCGCGCAATGTCGTACCGCCCTGCTCGATGGAGCGCTGCAACACCGCCTTGATGGTCTTCACCAGCCGTTCCGCTTCGGCTTTGCTCAACGATCCCGCCGGACGATCGGGCAGGATCCCGGCGCTGAACAGCGATTCACTGGCGTAAATGTTACCGACGCCGACCACCAGCTTGTTATCCATCAGCCACGGTTTGATCAGCGTGCGCTTATTGCGTGATTTTTCATACAGGTAGTCGCCGTTGAACGCTTCACTCAGCGGTTCCGGCCCCAGATGCGCCAACACGCTGCTGGTCGCCAGGTCTTCGCACCACAGCCAGGCGCCGAAACGGCGCGGATCGGTATAGCGCAGGATCATGCCGTTGCTGATCACCAAATCGACGTGGTCGTGTTTGCCCGCTTCATCTTCGTTCTCCTCGCGCAGCATGCGCAGGCTGCCCGACATGCCCAGGTGCACGATAATCCAACCGTTCTCCAGCTCGATCAGCAGGTATTTGGCTCGGCGCTGCACGCTGAGCACCGGCCTATCGCTCAGCGTCAGGATCTGCTCGGAAACCGGCCAGCGCAGGCGCGCGTTGCGCACCACCGCATACTGAATGCTGTGGCCGACAAGATAAGGCTCTATACCGCGTCTGCTCGTCTCAACTTCCGGTAATTCAGGCATCTGGCTTCCCCTCCGACGTTTTCTACCCTTTATAAAACAAAAAACCCGGCCAAGGCCGGGTTTTTCATTAATCCACTAAAATTATTTAATTTTAGCTTCTTTGTATACTACGTGCTGACGGACAACTGGATCGAATTTCTTCAGTTCCAATTTTTCCGGCTTAGTACGCTTGTTCTTCGTGGTGGTATAGAAGTGACCAGTACCAGCAGAAGAAACCAGCTTGATCTTCTCGCGAACACCTTTAGCCATGATTCAGTTCCTTAATACTTCTCACCACGGGCACGCAGATCGGCCAGAACCGTCTCAATACCCTTCTTATCGATAACACGCATACCTTTAGCAGATACACGCAGAGTTACAAAGCGCTTCTCAGCCTCAACCCAAAAACGGTGTGAGTGCAGGTTAGGCAGAAAACGGCGTTTGGTCGCGTTCATTGCGTGGGAACGGTTGTTACCGCTCACCGGGCGCTTGCCAGTAACTTGGCAGACTCGGGACATGTCTATTCTCCAAAAATCAAATCAGCTCGAGCTTCGTATAGGGTATGGCCGCCTCGTCAGGCTTTTAGAGCCCATCTCAGCAAACTTCATACTGAGGAGACTCTCGTCATCAGGTAGAAACCACACATCAGGTCAGAAACCTGCTGAGATAGGCTCTTGCGCCAAACCCAAGATTCTCAAAGGTGGCGTAGTATACGCTCTGAAGCGTAAGTGCTCAAGTCCCGAACAGCTAAAGATCCCACAAGGATCGCGAAAAAATCGCTTAAAGCCATCCGCGCTCGGCAAAAGAGACGCATTCACCCCGACCGATCACCAAATGATCGAGCACTCGGATCTCCAATAACTGACAGGCTTTCACCACCTGTTCCGTTATCAAACGGTCGGCATGACTGGGTTCAGCCTTACCCGAGGGGTGATTATGCGCGAGAATCAGCGCGGCGGCATTAGCCTTCAACGCTTCACGCACAATTTCTCTCGGGTAGACGACGACGCTGCTGATGGTACCAGCAAACATCTCCTGATGGCGAATAACCCGGTGCTGATTGTCTAAAAACAATACCAAAAAGACCTCTCGCTCACGATGGGCCAGCAGGCTTTGCAGATAATGCTGGGTGACGCGCGGATTGAGCATGGCGTTTTCCTGCGACAAATGGCTGGAAAAGAAGCGCAGCGCCAGCTCGGCAATCGCCTGCAGCTGCGTATAGCTGGCATCCCCCAGGCCTTTTTGGCTACAAAAAGCCTGATGATCGGCCGACATCAGGTGATAAAGCGAGCCGAACCGGCGCAGCAGCTGCTCCGCCAGCTGCATCACGTGCACGCCGGGCAATCCGGTGCGCAAGAAAATGGCCAACAGCTCTGCGTCGGACAGCGCCGCCGCCCCCTGCATCAACAGCTTTTCACGCGGCGCCAGCGCGCCCGGCCAGCACGCCACAATCGGGTTGCTCATCGTGTTCCTCCCTGAAAGGGCTACAGCATGCCATGTGCTGCCCGGCGCGTTCGACAGGTGTTTGATAACATTGCGAAGTGTTTCGCAAAGCACAATGTAACGCCCTGCAGCCATTGCGGAATCACTCACCTGAACGGCGGATATGCTAAAATGGCGCATCTTTCGGCTTTCAATCGGACAATGATGATGACGGGACTTTCCGGCAAACATATTGTGCTTGGCATCAGCGGCGGCATCGCCGCCTACAAATGCCCAGAGCTGGTGCGCCGCCTGCGCGACAGGGGTGCAGAAGTGCGCGTGGTGATGACCCACGCCGCCAAGGCGTTCATTACGCCACTGACGCTGCAGGCCGTTTCCGGCTACCCGGTGTCCGACGATCTGTTGGATCCCGCCGCCGAAGCCGCCATGGGCCACATCGAACTGGGCAAGTGGGCGGATCTGGTGATTCTGGCGCCGGCGACCGCCGATCTGCTGGCGCGCGTCGCCGCCGGCATGGCCAACGATCTGCTGACTACCGTCTGCCTGGCGACCGACGCCCCTATCGCCGCCGCCCCCGCCATGAACCAGCAGATGTATCGCGCCGCCGCCACGCAGGCCAACCTGCAAACGCTGCAGACGCGCGGCATGCTGCTCTGGGGGCCGGACAGCGGCAGCCAGGCCTGCGGCGACGTCGGCCCGGGCCGCATACTGGATCCGCTGGACATCGTCGACCTGGCGAACGCGCATTTCTCCGCCCCGCAGGATCTGCAACATTTGCAGGTTATGATCACCGCCGGCCCAACGCGTGAAGCGCTGGATCCGGTACGTTTCATCAGCAATCACAGCTCCGGCAAAATGGGCTTCGCCATCGCCCGCGCCGCCGCCGCCCGCGGCGCGCAGGTGACGCTGATCGCCGGGCCGGTCAGCCTGCCGACGCCGCCATCGGTCACCCGAGTGGACGTCACCAGCGCGCTGGAGATGGAGCAGGCGGTGCAACAGCGCGCGGCGCAGCAGCAGATTTTCATCTCCTGCGCCGCCGTGGCCGACTACCGCCCCGAGCAGATCGCCGATGAAAAAATAAAAAAACAGGGTGATGAAATCGTCCTCAAGATGGTAAAAAACCCCGATATCGTCGCCGGCGTGGCCGCGATGACCAAAAATCGACCGTTTGTCGTGGGGTTTGCCGCCGAAACCCAGAATGTGGAAGAATACGCGCGGCAAAAACTGGCGCGTAAGAAGCTGGATTTGATTTGCGCTAACGATGTATCGCTTGCAGAGCACGGGTTCAACAGCGACACCAATGCCCTGCACCTTTTTTGGCAGGATGGAGAAAAGCGCCTGGCGCTGAGCGACAAGGCACTCCTTGGCCAACGTTTAATAGACGAGATAGTCAGCCGTTATGATGAAAAAAATCGACGTTAAGATCCTCGACCCGCGTATCGGTCAGGATTTCCCGCTACCGACCTACGCCACGCCGGGCTCCGCCGGTCTCGACCTGCGCGCCTGCCTGGACAGCGCGGTAGAGCTGGCGCCGGGTGAAACCACGCTGCTGCCCACCGGCCTCGCGATCCACATCGCCGACGCCGGCCTGGCGGCAGTGATCCTGCCGCGCTCCGGCCTGGGCCATAAGCACGGCGTCGTGCTGGGCAACCTGGTCGGCCTGATCGACTCCGATTACCAGGGCCAGCTGATGGTGTCCGTTTGGAACCGCGGCCAGAAGCACTTCACCATCGAGCCGGGCGAACGCATCGCGCAGATGGTCTTCGTGCCGGTGGTGCAGGCCGAATTCAACCTGGTGGAAGAGTTCGACAGTAGCGAGCGCGGCGAAGGCGGCTTCGGCCACTCGGGGCGCCACTAAGCGCCACCCAATGCACGATGGCCGGCAGGGAAACGTCGCCTGAACCTTGCCTTTCCGGGGAGAAGGATGTCTCTGCGGCAAGGTTTTACCGCGACAATTGCAGCGCACACCAGGCAGCGCGGAAAAAGGCCGTTAAGGCCGCTGACCCCAGCATCGTAAAAAAGCTATCACATAAGCCGCACAGAGCCTGCTCTGCAGCGGCCGGTGCCCGGGTTTCCGTCAGTTAAGTTTTAGCAAGGGTCTAATCAGACATGGCAGAAAAAGAAAATACGAAAAGGAATCGGCGCGAGGAAATATTGCAGGCGTTAGCCCAGATGCTGGAATCCAGCGACGGCAGCCAGCGCATTACCACCGCCAAGCTCGCCGCGAACGTGGGTGTTTCTGAAGCTGCGCTGTACCGGCATTTCCCCAGCAAGACACGGATGTTCGACAGTCTGATCGAGTTTATCGAAGACAGCCTGATCACCCGCATCAACCTGATCTTGCAGGACGAGAAAGAGACGTTTAATCGTCTGCGCCTGATTTTACTGCTGATTCTGGGCTTTGCGGAACGTAACCCGGGGCTGACGCGCATCATGACCGGCCACGCGCTGATGTTTGAACAGGATCGCCTGCAGGGCCGCATCAACCAGCTGTTCGAACGCATCGAGGCGCAGCTGCGTCAGGTGCTGAAAGAGCGCAAATTGCGCGAAGGCAAAGGCTTCATCGTCGATGAAACGCTGTTGGCCAGCCAACTGCTGGCCTTCTGCGAAGGCATGTTGTCGCGCTATGTGCGTTCGGAATTCCGCTATCGTCCAACGCAGGAATTCGACGCCCGCTGGCCGCTATTGGCGGCACAGCTGCAATAACGAAAACGCCGGGCATGCCCGGCGTTTTTATTTATACCCCGTACTGCTCGCGGTAAGCGCGCACCGCCGCCAGGTGGTCCGCCATTTCCGGTTTCTCTTCCAGATAAGCGATCAGGTCCTTCAGCGTCACGATCGAAATCACCTTGCAGTGATAGTCGCGTTCCACTTCCTGAATGGCGGAGATATCCGCGCGGCCGCGTTCCTGACGGTCGAGGGAGATCAGCACCCCCGCCAGCGAAGCGCCGCTGGCGCCGATGATTTCCATCGACTCGCGGATCGCGGTGCCGGCGGTGATCACATCATCCACCAGCATCACACGCCCCTGCAGCGGGCTGCCGACCAGCGAACCACCCTCGCCGTGGGTCTTGGCTTCCTTGCGGTTAAAGCAGTAAGGCACGTCGCGCTCATGGTGTTCCGCCAGCGCAACCGCCGTGGTGGTGGCGATAGGAATGCCTTTATAGGCCGGGCCAAACAGCAGATCGAAATCGATGCCGGAGTCCATCAGGGCTTCGGCGTAGAAGCGCCCCAACAGCGCAAGATCGCGCCCGGTATTAAACAGGCCGGCGTTGAAGAAATACGGGCTGGTGCGACCGGATTTCAGGGTGAACTCGCCGAATTTCAATACCTGCTTGTTAAGCGCGAACTCGATAAACTGGCGCTGATAGGCTTTCATTACTGCTTCTCCTCGTCTGAATCTGCTTGGGTCTTGTCATTACTGCCGCCCGATCGTCGGGCATAAAAAAGGCGACTTCTCAGTCGCCTTAAAAAATCAGTCCGCCAGCGCCGCTTTCTGCGCCTGGAAGATGGTTTCGATGCCCCCTCGGGCCAGCGCCAATAGCGCCAACAGCTCATCGTGGCTGAACGGCTCGCCTTCGGCGGTGCCCTGCACTTCAATCATGCGGCCGTCTTCCATCATCACCACGTTCATGTCGGTTTCCGCCGCGGAATCTTCCACATACTCCAGATCGCACAGCGCTTCGCCGTTGACGATGCCGACGGAAACCGCCGCTACCATGCCCTTCATCGGGTTGGCTTTCAGCTTGCCGTTGGCCACCAGGGTGTTCAGCGCATCGGCCAGCGCCACGCAGGCGCCGGAGATGGAGGCTGTGCGGGTACCGCCGTCGGCCTGCAGTACGTCGCAGTCGAGGGTGATGGTGAATTCACCGAGCTTTTTCAGATCCACCGCGGCGCGCAGCGAGCGGGCGATCAGGCGCTGGATCTCCAGCGTGCGGCCACCCTGTTTGCCTTTGGCGGCTTCACGGGCGTTGCGGCTATGGGTGGAGCGCGGCAGCATGCCGTACTCGGCGGTGATCCAACCTTGCCCCTGGCCTTTCAGGAAGCGCGGAACGCCCTCTTCTACCGTGGCGGTGCACAAGACTTTGGTATCGCCAAACTCAACCAGCACGGAACCTTCAGCGTGTTTGGTATAGTGACGGGTCAGTGTCAGGGGGCGAACTTGCTGTGGTGCTCTGCCTGCAGGACGCATGGGCTCTCTCCGGCTTCAAATCAACTATTGGCTGCGCATTATACGGGCTTCGTGACGTAATGCCTATCCTGCCCGCAGTCGCGACGCTATAATCGCCCCATCTTTTCCTATTACGGGTACGCATCAATGATCCGCAGCATGACCGCCTACGCCCGGCGTGAAATCAAGGGTGAATGGGGCAGCGCAGCCTGGGAGCTGCGTTCCGTTAACCAGCGCTACTTAGAAACCTACATCCGCCTGCCGGAACAATTCCGCAGCCTGGAGCCGGTGATCCGTGAACGTATCCGTGGCCGCCTGACGCGCGGCAAAGTCGAATGCAACCTGCGTTTCGAACTGGATCCAAGCGCACAAAGCTCGCTGATCCTGAACGAAAAACTAGCCAAACAGCTGGTCGAAGCCGCCAACTGGGTGAAAATGCAGAGCGACGAAGGGGAAATCAACCCGATCGACGTGCTGCGCTGGCCGGGCGTGATGTCCGCTGAGGAGCAGGATCTGGACGCCATCAGCGTCGAGCTGATGCAGGCGCTGGACGGCGCGCTGGATGACTTTATCGTCGCACGCGAGAGCGAAGGCGCCGCGCTGAAGACGCTGATCGAACAACGCCTCGACGGCGTCAGCGCCGAAGTGGTCAAAGTGCGCGCCCAGATGCCGAACATCCTGCAATGGCAGCGCGAGCGCCTGGTCAGCAAGCTGGAAGAGGCGCAGGTACAGCTGGAAAACACCCGCCTGGAGCAAGAGCTGGTGCTGATGGCGCAGCGTATCGACGTCGCCGAAGAGCTGGACCGTCTGGAAGCGCACGTGAAAGAGACGCACAACATCCTGAAAAAGAAAGAAGCCGTCGGCCGCCGCCTCGACTTTATGATGCAGGAGTTCAACCGCGAATCGAACACCCTGGCCTCCAAGTCGATCAATGCCGACGTCACTGCTTCGGCCATCGAGCTGAAAGTGCTGATCGAGCAAATGCGCGAGCAGATCCAGAATATCGAGTGATCCTGCCCCTAATGTCATCAAGCCCGCGCCACGCGGGCTTTTTTATGGCTGCAAATCAGCGATAGGCGGCCACCTGCTCCTCACCGATCAACCCCATTTTCTGCAGCTGCACCGCAATGCTCCAGGTTGAGCGCTCGAACTCATCGCTCAGCGCTTCCAGCGTCGCCCCGGCCGCATGGCTCTCGCGCAGCCGCAGTTTTTCCTCTTCCGGCCAGGGGAAGTAGGCATTGGCAGGTCGGCCCTCGACCAGATTCTTCTGCCGTTTCTCCTCCGGCGTCAACCGGGCTTTTTTCTGCAGTTCAGCCTCACCGTCGAACTCGTTGGCCAACGCGAACAGCAGCCGGATAGCCTCCGGTGCGCAGGCCGCTGAAGCCGGTTTCAACAGCTCGCCGGTGTCGGGATTAACGCCGTTGGCCAGCGCCCTGAGCAAAGTGCCGGTATTCATCGTTCGCCTCCTTGTCCGAGAAAATGCGCGCCGGTCACGGCGCCTGTTCCAAAACATGTTTCTCTTCCTCAGCCAAGAAAACCACGCTTTGCGCCATGAAAAATCGCCGATTGCGAACCAGATTCCAGGCGTTTGCACATAAGTAACGGGGATTACATCAAGTTGCGAGCCGGCAGGCCTCTGGGGAGACGGCTCACCGGGGGCTTATGAAAAACTGCCGAGCAGCGCGTGCGGATGACAATCGGCAAGATATCCCGCATGCCATAAGTATTTTGTTCTAATTATCACGCAAGGTAATGAAAGGATGGCGATGCTGTGGCTAAATGTGTTTTTTTCCTGCCCGTGAACCGTACGGACCGTTTATGCCACAAATTCTGCAATTTATTATGGCCCTGGTGGTGATCATCGCCCTGGCGCTGCTGGTCAGCAATAATCGCAAGAAAATCCGCCTGCGCTATATCATCCAGCTGTTGGTGATCGAAGGCGCGCTGGCCTATTTCTTCCTGCACTCCGCCAGCGGGCTCAGCGTGATCAAACACGTCGCCGGCTTCTTCGACACCCTGCTCGCCTACGCTGCCCAAGGATCGGAGTTCGTGTTCGGCGGCATGAGCAAGGATGGTCTGGCGTTCATCTTCCTCGGCGTTTTGTGCCCTATCATCTTTATTTCCGCCCTGATCGGCATTTTGCAGCATTTCCGCATCCTGCCGCTGATCATCCGCCTGGTCGGCACCCTGCTGTCCAAGGTCAACGGCATGGGCAAGCTGGAATCGTTCAACGCCGTCAGCACGCTGGTGCTGGGGCAGTCGGAGAACTTTATCGCCTATAAAGGCATCATCGGCGATATCTCACCGCGCCGCATGTACACCATGGCCGCGACCGCCATGTCGACGGTTTCGCTCTCCATCGTCGGCGCCTACATGTCGATGATCGACGCGCAGTACGTGGTGGCGGCGTTGATCCTTAATATGTTCAGCACCTTCATCATCCTGTCGATCATCAACCCATATCAGGTTGAAGACGAGCCGGAGCTGAAGCTGAACAAACTGCATGAAGATCAGAGCTTCTTCGAAATGTTGGGCGAGTACATTCTGGCCGGCTTCAAGATTGCGATGATCATCGCGGCGATGCTGATCGGCTTTATCGCGCTGATCTCCGCCGTCAATGCGCTGTTCTCTGCGGTGCTCGGCATCAGCTTCCAGCAGATCCTCGGCTACGTGTTCTATCCGCTGGCCTGGCTGATCGGCATCCCGGCGGAAGAGGCCCTGAAGGCGGGCAGCATCATGGCGACCAAACTGGTAGCCAACGAATTCGTGGCGATGATTGAACTGAAGAAGATCGCGGCGGAGCTGTCGCCGCGCGGGCTGGGCATTCTGTCGGTGTTCCTGGTGTCGTTCGCCAACTTCGCCTCCATCGGCATCGTCGCCGGCGCCATCAAAGGGCTGAACGAGCAGCAAGGCAACGTGGTTTCCCGTTTTGGCCTGAAGCTGGTTTACGGCTCAACCTTGGTGAGCCTGTTGTCGGCGGCCATCGCCGGCCTGGTGCTGTAATCCCCACTCCCGGCCAGGCGGCCGGGAGTTCGCTTTAAAACGCCACGCACACCGGCGCATCCACCCGCATTACCGAATCCTGCGCAAACTGCTGCTTATAGCCGCTGCGCAGCGCCTCGATATTCGCCTCGCTCTCTTTGCCCTGCGCATGAATCAGCAGCAGCGCCTTGCTGTTCTCGCGCGCCAGCTTGCCGTCGTGACCCAGCCACTGCCCTTTGGCATCAAACACCGTCAGCCCGTCTTTAAAACGCGGCGTCACCTGGCTATCGACGAAGGTTTGCCACTCGGCGGCGGTGATCGCCGGCCCCGCCGGCCGGTTCAGGCCGAAGTAGAGCGTTGTCTGCACCAGCGGATCGCCGGTGCGACAAGTCGGGGCGGGGGAAACAGCCTGGTGGCCTGGCGCCACGCAGCCGCTCAGCAGCAGGGCGGCCACCATGGCGCCGGCGGCCAGTCTCGGGGAGTTTTTCATCTGCAGTCTCGATTTTTCGGTTGAAGGATTCGCTGCAAAAGTCATAGTCAGCGATGGAAATTAGCGCGAAATTTCTAATGCTTTCATTAACAGCCAGATGTTAAAAAAGGCTGGTTATCGGCAATAAAAATGGAGTTTGGATTAGCTATATTAATCCGAAACGCCATCGGTGAAAAAAACTCAGTGGCGCGCGTCCTCGGCGGCGATTACCCTGCCGGCCATCATTCTGACGCAATTACGCTGTGAACCCCTTATGTTACTGAGCATCCTTTATATCATCGGCATCACCGCCGAAGCCATGACCGGCGCGCTGGCGGCCGGCCGCCGCCAAATGGACATGTTCGGCGTGATCATCATCGCCTCTGTCACCGCAATCGGCGGCGGGTCGGTGCGCGATATGTTGCTCGGGCATTTTCCATTGGGCTGGGTCAAACATCCAGAATACATCGTCATCGTCGCGATAGCGGCGATCGTCACCACCTGGGTGGCTCCCCTGATGCGCCATCTGCGCCGCCTGTTCCTGGTGCTCGACGCCGTCGGCCTGATCGTCTTCTCCATCATCGGCGCACAGGTGGCCCTGGATATGGGGCACAGCGCCATTATCGCCGCCATCGCCGCGGTGATCACCGGCGTCTTCGGCGGGGTGCTGCGCGATATGTTCTGCAACCGCATCCCGCTGGTTTTCCAGAAGGAGATCTACGCCGGCATCTCCTTCAGCGCCGCCTGGCTGTATATCGGCCTGCAGCACCTCAGCCTGCCGCACAATCTGGTGGTGATCCTCACGTTGGTCGCCGGCCTGAGCGCACGTCTGATCGCCCTGCGCTTCCGCCTCGGCCTGCCGGTGTTCAACTACCAGCATCCGGATCACTGATCTCGGGGCGGCAACGCGCCGCCGCCGAGGCCAAAACTGCAAAAATGTCGCCCTTCGACGCGCAAATTCGCCCTTTCGACGCTTTTTCCACGCAAAGCCGCGGGCAAAATGCGAGCTAACGCTGCACCCGGCGCGTTAGCCGTGTATACTGTGCGGAGAAAATACACATCCGCTGTTTTTGGCATATCAACCGTTATCAACGAACATCATCATGGCTCAAGGCACGCTTTATATTGTCTCTGCTCCCAGTGGCGCAGGTAAATCAAGTCTGATTCAGGCTTTGTTAAAGACGCAACCGCTGTACGACACGCAGGTTTCGGTTTCGCACACCACGCGCGACAGTCGCCCGGGTGAAAATCACGGCGAGCATTATTTCTTCGTCTCGAAAGACGAATTCCGCCGGATGATCGAGCAGGACGCGTTTCTTGAGCACGCCGAAGTGTTCGGCAACTATTACGGCACTTCGCGCGCCGCCATCGAACAAGTCTTGTCGACCGGCGTGGATGTGTTTCTGGATATCGACTGGCAGGGCGCGCAGCAAATCCGCGCCAAAATGCCGCAGGCGCGCAGCATCTTCATTCTGCCGCCGTCGAAGGAAGAACTGGGCCGCCGCCTGCGCGGGCGCGGGCAGGATTCCGAAGAGGTGATCGCCAAACGCATGGCTCAGGCCGTGGCGGAAATGACGCATTACGCGGAGTACGATTACCTGATCGTGAACGATGATTTCGATCTGGCGCTGTCCGATCTGAAGACCATCATTCGCGCCGAACGCCTGCGTTTGGGCCGCCAGTTGCTGCGGCATGACGCTTTAATCAGCAAACTATTGGCAGACTGAAGGCAGTTTCAGTATCATGCCCAGTCTTTTCGTCACCTGTGGAGTAGCACAAATATGGCACGCGTAACTGTTCAAGACGCTGTAGAGAAAATTGGTAACCGTTTTGACCTGGTGTTGGTCGCTGCTCGTCGGGCGCGTCAGATCCAGACCGGCGGCAAAGATGCACTGGTTCCGGAAGAGAACGACAAGTACACCGTTATCGCCCTGCGCGAAATCGAAGAAGGCCTGATCACCAGCCAGATCCTCGACGTGCGTGAGCGCCAGGAACAGCAAGAGCAGGAAGCCGCAGAGATTCAAGCGGTTACCGCGATTGCTGAAGGTCGTCGTTAATTAGACTGCGAGTCCGCCTTGTACCTGTTTGAAAGCCTGAATCTGCTGATTCAACGTTACCTGCCCGAGGAGCAGATTAAGCGCCTCAAACAGGCATACCTCGTCGCGCGCGACGCGCACGAGGGCCAGACACGCTCCAGCGGTGAGCCCTACATTACTCACCCGGTCGCCGTGGCCTGCATCCTGGCGGAAATGCGTCTCGATCACGAGACGCTGATGGCGGCGTTGCTGCACGACGTCATCGAAGACACCCCAGCCACCTATCAAGATATGGAACAGCTGTTCGGCAAGAGCGTCGCCGAACTGGTTGAGGGCGTCTCCAAGCTCGACAAGCTGAAGTTCCAGGACAAGAAAGAAGCGCAGGCGGAAAACTTCCGCAAGATGATCATGGCGATGGTGCAGGATATCCGCGTCGTGCTGATCAAGCTGGCCGACCGTACGCACAACATGCGCACCCTCGGTTCGCTGCGCCCCGACAAACGCCGGCGCATCGCGCGTGAAACCCTGGAAATCTACAGCCCCCTCGCCCACCGTCTGGGTATTCATCACCTGAAAACCGAGCTGGAAGAGCTGGGCTTCGAGGCGCTGTACCCAAACCGCTATCGCGTGATCAAGGAAGTGGTGAAAGCCGCACGCGGCAACCGCAAAGAGATGATTCAAAAAATCCTCTCCGAGATCGAAGGGCGACTGACCGAAGCCGGCATCGCCTGCCGAGTCAGCGGGCGGGAAAAACACCTCTACTCCATCTACCTCAAGATGCACCTCAAAGAACAGCGTTTCCATTCCATCATGGATATCTACGCGTTCCGGGTGATCGTGAAAGAGGTCGATACCTGCTACCGCGTACTCGGCCAGGTGCACAGCCTGTACAAACCGCGCCCGGGGCGGGTGAAAGATTACATCGCCATTCCCAAGGCCAACGGCTATCAATCGCTGCATACCTCGCTGATCGGCCCACACGGCGTGCCGGTCGAAGTGCAGATCCGCACCGAAGACATGGATCAGATGGCTGAGATGGGGGTGGCCGCGCACTGGGCTTACAAGGAAAGAGAACAGGGCGAAACCGGTACTACGGCGCAGATCCGCGCCCAGCGCTGGATGCAAAGCCTGCTGGAGCTGCAGCAAAGCGCCGGCAGTTCGTTTGAATTTATCGAGAGCGTCAAATCCGATCTGTTCCCGGATGAGATTTACGTTTTCACCCCGGAAGGCCGCATCGTCGAGCTGCCCGCCGGCGCCACGCCGGTCGACTTCGCCTATGCGGTGCATACCGATATCGGCCATGCCTGCGTCGGCGCGCGCGTCGATCGTCAGCCATACCCGCTGTCGCAGTCGCTGACCAGCGGCCAGACCGTCGAGATCATCACCGCACCGGGCGCGCGGCCCAACGCCGCCTGGCTGAACTTCGTGGTCAGCTCGAAAGCACGTGCCAAAATTCGCCAGATGTTGAAGAACCTCAAGCGCGACGACTCCGTCGGCCTCGGCCGCCGACTGCTCAACCATGCGTTGGGCGGTAGCCGCAAGCTGGCCGAAATCCCGCAGGAAAACATTCAGCACGAGCTGGACCGCATGAAGCTGGCGACGCTGGACGATCTGCTGGCGGAAATCGGCCTCGGCAACGCCATGAGCGTGGTGGTGGCGAAGAATCTGCAGGGCGATCAGTCCAGCCTGGGCACCACCTCCGGCGTGCGTAACCTGGCCATCAAGGGCGCCGACGGCGTGTTGATCACCTTCGCCAAGTGCTGCCGTCCGATTCCGGGCGACCCGATTATCGCTCACGTCAGCCCGGGCAAAGGGCTGGTGATCCACCATGAATCTTGCCGCAATATTCGCGGCTATCAGAAAGAGCCTGAGAAGTTCATGGCGGTCGAGTGGGATAAAGAGACCGAGCAGGAGTTCATCGCCGAGATCAAGGTGGATATGTTTAACCACCAGGGCGCGCTGGCCAACCTGACGGCAGCGATCAACGCGGCCGAGTCCAATATTCAGAGCCTGAACACCGAAGAGAAAGACGGTCGGGTTTATAGCGCCTTTATCCGCTTGACCACCCGCGATCGCATCCATTTGGCAAACATTATGCGTAAAATCCGTATCATGCCGGATGTGATCAAAGTTAACCGCAACCGAAACTAGCGCTTATGAGTCCTGAACGCTATGCGCGGATTTGTGAAATGCTCGCGACCCGGCAGCCGGATTTGACGGTCTGCCTGGAGCAAGTGCACAAGCCGCATAACGTCTCCGCCATTATCCGCACCGCCGACGCCGTCGGCGTGCATCAGGTCCACGCCGTGTGGCCCACCACCCGCATGCGCACCCTGGTTTCCTCCGCCGCCGGCAGCAACAGCTGGGTCAGCGTTAAAACCCATCCCACCATCGGCGACGCGGTCGGTCACCTGAAAGCGCAGGGCATGCAAATTCTGGCCACCAACCTGTCTGCGCGCGCGGTCGATTTCCGCGAGGTGGACTACACCCGGCCAACCTGCGTGCTGCTCGGCCAGGAAAAAACCGGCATCACCGAAGAAGCGCTGGCGCTCGCCGATCAAGACATCGTCATTCCGATGATCGGCATGGTGCAATCGCTCAACGTCTCCGTGGCTTCGGCGCTGATCCTGTATGAGGCGCAGCGCCAGCGGCAAAACGCCGGCCTGTACCGCCGCGACAACAGCATGCTGGACGAAGAAGAGCAGCAGCGTCTGCTGTTCGAAGGCGGCTATCCGGTGCTGGCCAACGTGGCCAAACGCAAGGGGCTGCCGCGTCCGCAGATCGACGAACAGGGTCAGGTGGTCGCCAGCGCCGAATGGTGGGCGGCCATGCAGGCGACGGTGCGCAAATGAAAGGCCGCCTGCTGGATGCTGTCCCACTCACCACGCTTTCCGGGGTTGGCGCCAGCCAGGCGGGCAAACTGGCCAAGCTTGGCCTCGAGACCATTCAGGATCTGCTGCTGCACCTGCCGCTGCGCTACGAAGACCGCACCCGCCTCTATCCGATCAACGATCTGCTGCCGGGCATCTACGCCACGGTAGAAGGGGAAGTGCTGCGCAGCGACATCAGCTTCGGCCGCCGCCGCATGCTGACCTGCCAGATCAGCGACGGCACCGGCATCCTCACCATGCGCTTCTTCAACTTCAACGCCGCAATGAAGAACAGCCTGGCCACCGGCCGCCGCGTGACCGCCTACGGCGAGATCAAACGCGGCAACCACGGCGCGGAGATCATTCATCCGGAATACCGTATTCAGGGCGAAGCCAGCGAGGTCGAGCTGCAGGAGTCGCTGACGCCGGTCTACCCCACCACCGAGGGGGTGCGGCAGGCCACGCTGCGCAAGCTAACCGACCAGGCGCTGGCGCTGCTGGATACCTGCGCCATCGCCGAACTGCTGCCGCCGGAGCTGAGCGGCGGCCTGATGAGCCTGCCGCAGGCGCTGCACACCCTGCATCGCCCGCCGCCGGACATTCAGCTGGCGGATCTGGAACTGGGCAAACACCCGGCGCAAAAACGCCTGATCCTCGAAGAGCTGCTGGCGCATAACCTCAGCATGCTGGCGGTGCGCGCCGGCGCGCAGAGTTATCAGGCGCAACCGCTGCTGCCGGACGATCGGCTGAAAAACCGTTTTCTCGCACAGTTGCCGTTCTCGCCGACCGGCGCGCAAACGCGCGTGGTGGCCGACATCGAAGCCGACATGCAAAAAGACTTCCCGATGATGCGGCTGGTACAGGGCGACGTCGGTTCCGGCAAAACGCTGGTGGCGGCGCTGGCGGCGCTGCGCGCCATCGCGCACGGCAAGCAGGTGGCGCTGATGGCGCCGACCGAGCTGCTGGCCGAACAGCATGCCAACAACTTCCGCCAGTGGTTCGAACCGCTGGGGCTGCAGGTCGGCTGGCTGGCGGGCAAACAGAAAGGCAAGGCGCGCATCGCGCAGCAGGAAGCCATCGCCAGCGGCCAGGTATCGATGGTGGTCGGTACCCACGCCATCTTCCAGGAGCAGGTGCAGTTCAACGGCCTGGCGCTGGTGATCATTGATGAGCAGCACCGCTTCGGGGTGCATCAGCGGCTGGCGCTGTGGGAGAAAGGCGAAGAGCAAGGCTTCCACGCCCATCAGCTGATCATGACCGCCACGCCGATCCCGCGCACGCTGGCGATGACCGCCTATGCCGATCTCGATACCTCGGTCATCGACGAGCTGCCGCCGGGCCGCACGCCGGTGACCACCGTCGCCATTCCCGATACCCGCCGCGCCGACATCATTCAACGGGTGAAAAGCGCCTGTCTGGAAGAAGGACGGCAGGCTTACTGGGTATGTACGCTGATCGAAGAGTCCGAGCTGCTGGAAGCGCAGGCGGCGGAAGCCACCTGGGAAGAATTGAAAGCCGCGCTGCCGGAGCTGAAGGTGGCGCTGGTGCACGGCCGCATGAAAGCGCAGGAAAAGCAGGCGGTGATGCAGGCGTTTAAACAGGGCGAGCTGCAGCTGTTGGTCGCCACCACGGTGATCGAGGTCGGCGTCGACGTGCCCAACGCCAGCCTGATGATCATCGAAAACCCGGAACGGCTGGGCCTGGCGCAGCTGCACCAGCTGCGCGGCCGCGTAGGGCGCGGCGCGGTGGCTTCACACTGCGTGCTGCTGTACAAAACGCCGCTGAGCAAAACCGCGCAAACGCGCCTGCAAGTGCTGCGCGACAGCAACGACGGCTTTGTCATCGCCCAGCGCGATCTGGAGATCCGCGGCCCGGGCGAGCTGCTGGGCACCCGCCAGACCGGCAGCGCCGAATTCAAGGTGGCGGACCTGTTGCGCGACCAGGCGATGATCCCCGAAGTGCAACGCGTCGCCCGCCATCTCCATCAGCACTACCCGGAACACGCCCAGGCGCTGATCGAACGCTGGCTGCCGGAGAAGGCGCGCTACTCCAACGCATAAAAAAGGGCGCCGCAGGCGCCCTTCTCATGATGACTCGCGATATTACCCCACCGCCGGGAACACCGGCAGCAGCAGATACAGCTTGATAACGATGGCGTTGGCGATATCGATAAAGAACGCTCCCACCATCGGCACCACCAGAAACGCCAGATGCGACGGGCCGAAGCGATCGGTGATCGCCTGCATGTTGGCGATCGCCGTCGGCGTGGCGCCCATGCCGAAACCACAGTGGCCGGCGGCCAGCACCGCCGCGTCGTAGTTCTTGCCCATCACCCGGTAGGTAACAAAGATCGCGTACAGCGCCATCACCAGCGTCTGCACCGCCAGGATCGCCAGCATCGGTAACGCCAGCGAAGCCAGCTCCCACAGGCGCAGGCTCATCAACGCCATCGCCAGGAACAGCGACAGGCTGACATTACCCAGCACCGATACCGCCCGTTCGAACACGGTATAGAAACCGGTGAAGGCCAGCGTGTTGCTGAGGATCACCCCGACGAACAGCACGCAAACGAAGTTAGGCAGCTCAAACACCGTACCGTTCAGCAAGCCGGCAATCAGCTGCCCCAGGCTCAGACAGATGGCGATCATGGCGATGGTTTCGATCATCACCAGCGAGGTGATCAGGCGGCCGCTTTCCGGCTTCTCGAAACCGCTCGGCTGCACGCTGTCTTCCGGCGTGCCTTCCGGCGTAGAGGAGTGTTTGACCAGATAGCGCGCCACCGGGCCGCCGATCAGGCCGCCCAGCACCAGGCCGAAGGTGGCACAGGCCATGGCGACTTCCGTCGCGTTTTCAAAGCCGTAGCGCTCGATGAACAGCTTGCTCCAGGCCGCCCCGGTGCCGTGGCCGCCCGACAGGGTGATCGACCCGGCGATCAGGCCCATCAACGGATCCAACCCCAGCATTTTCGCCATGCCGATGCCGATGGCGTTCTGCACCAACAGCAGCCCCAGCACCACGAACAGGAATACCATCAGCGCCTTGCCGCCGGCGCGCAACCGCGCCAGGTTGGCATTCAGCCCGATAGTGGCGAAAAAGGCCAGCATCAGCGGATCCTTCAGCGACATGTCAAAGCTGATTTCCCAGTTGGCGAACTTTTTCAGGGCTAACAACAGAAGGGCCACCAGCAAACCGCCGGCGACGGGGGCAGGAATGGTATATTTTCGCAGCAGAGGAATGCTTCTGACGCACTTGCCCCCGAGGAGCAAAACCAGCGTCGCGGCGACTAACGTGCCATAAGTATCAAGATGAAACATCCAGGTACTCCATGTAAGGGAAAAGATCCAAATAAAAATAATAAGTTATAGAAAACCACTGAGTTTTTAAACTTGATGAGTCCAGGATTAGAAGTAAAAAACGCTAAGATGACAAGAAAAAATGAATGAAAATGCGACATAAACAGGAAAGTTGACAATATAATATTTAGGCGCAACCGTTTGCTTTTGCGGGGCGGCGCATTAAAATGCCTGCTTTGCCGTATCTGGAAACGCCACACCATGAGCATGTCATCCTCCGAGCTTGATGCCACACGCCAAGCCGCCTCAGAATCCCGCGCCAGCGAACTGATTTATCGCCTCGAAGACCGCCCGCCGCTGCCGCAAACGCTGTTTGCCGCCGGCCAGCATCTGTTGGCGATGTTCGTTGCGGTGATCACTCCGGCGCTGCTGATCTGCCAGGCGCTGGGCCTGCCGGCGCAGGATACCCAGCACATCATCAGCATGTCGCTGTTCGCCTCCGGCCTGGCTTCCATTCTGCAAATCAAAACCTGGGGGCCGGTGGGTTCCGGGCTACTGTCGATTCAGGGCACCAGCTTCAACTTCGTTTCGCCGCTGATCATGGGCGGTCTGGCGCTGAAAAACGGCGGCGCCGACGTGCCGACCATGATGGCCGCGCTGTTCGGCACCCTGATGGTCGCTTCTTGCACCGAAATTTTGCTGTCGCGCGTGCTGCATCTGGCGCGCCGCATCATCACCCCGCTGGTTTCCGGCATCGTGGTGATGATCATTGGCCTGTCGCTGATTCAGGTCGGTTTGACCTCGATCGGCGGCGGTTATGCCGCGATGAACGATCACAGCTTCGGCTCACCGAAAAACCTGCTGCTGGCCGGCGCGGTGCTGGCGGTCATCATCCTGCTGAACCGCCAGCGCAACCCTTACCTGCGCGTCGCTTCATTGGTGATCGCCATGGCGGTCGGCTATCTGTTGGCCTGGGCGATGGACATGCTGCCCGCCGACGCTCCGGCGGCACCCACGGCGGCGATCACTATTCCCACGCCGCTCTATTACGGCCTGGGCTTCGACTGGAACTTGCTGCTGCCGCTGATGCTGATCTTTATGGTCACCTCGCTGGAAACCATCGGCGACATCACCGCCACCTCTGACGTCTCCGAACAGCCGGTCAGCGGGCCGCTGTACATGAAGCGTCTAAAAGGGGGCGTACTGGCCAACGGCCTGAACTCGATGCTGTCGGCGGTGTTCAATACCTTCCCCAACTCCTGCTTCGGCCAGAACAACGGCGTGATCCAGCTGACCGGCGTCGCCAGCCGCTATGTCGGCTTTGTGGTGGCGCTGATGCTGATCGCGCTGGGGCTGTTCCCGGCGGTAGCCGGCTTCGTGCAGCACATCCCCGAGCCGGTACTGGGCGGTGCGACCATCGTGATGTTCGGCACCATCGCCGCCTCCGGCGTGCGCATCGTGTCACGCGAGCGCCTGAACCGCCGCGCCATCATGATCATGGCGCTGTCGCTGGCCGTCGGCATGGGCGTCTCCCAGCAGCCGCTGATCCTGCAGTTCGCGCCGGACTGGCTGAAAACCCTACTCTCTTCCGGCATCGCCGCCGGCGGCATTACCGCCATCGTGCTGAACCTGGTGTTCCCGCAGGAACACGAGAAAAAGTAACCCGCCCATTGGCGTTCAAACGGCCGCTTGCGGCCGTTTTTTATTGTCTATCAGACCATTGCCCTTGAGATGCCCGGCCAATTGCGGCATAAACAGGGTATCTTTTTTGACCGATGCGGATGTAGACGATGAAATTTATCGGAAAGCTGTTGCTGACGTTGCTGCTGCTGATCGTGCTGGCGGTGGTGGTGCTGTACCTGGTCGGGCAAACCCGCTGGGCGGCAGGCCGCCTGAGTGCCTGGATCAGCGACAACAGCGAATACCGCCTGTCGATAGGAAAAATCACCCATTCGTGGAGCCAACCGGACCAGATCGGTCTGGAAGACGTGCAGCTGGCGCGCAGCGGCCAGCCGCAGGCGCTGGTTGCCAAACGCGTCGATCTCGGCCTCAGCCTGCGCCAAATCACCGAGCCGCGCTATTTTCACAGCGTCACGCTGCGCGACGGCACGCTGAACGTGCAGCCGCAGGCGGCGGCGTTGCCTGTACAGGCCGACGTGCTGCAGTTGAGCAACATGGCGCTGCAGTCCAACGATAACGAGTGGCAGCTCAACGCGCAGCAGGTCAATGCCGGCATCACGCCGTGGCGCCCGCTGGCCGGCCATCTGCTGGGGGACAACAACCAGTTTCAGTTCAGCGCCGGTTCGATGACGCTGAACGGCATCCCCGCCTCGAAGGTGTTGGTGCAGGGGGAGCAAAAGCAGGGCCAACTGCTGTTGAACAACTTCGGCGCCGATCTGGCGCAGGGCGGCCTGACCGGCGTGGCCAGCCGCGCCGCCGACGGCAGCTGGCGGGTGGATCGCCTGCGGCTGAGCGGCGTGCGCCTGCAGACCCCGTTGACGCTGGCGGAATTCATGCAGCGCTTTACCACTCTGCCGCCGGTCACCCTCAAGCGTTTCGATCTTATCGACGCGCGCCTGGAAGGCAAGGCATGGGCGGTTAACGATCTCGATTTGTCGCTGCAAAACGTCAGCGTCGAAAAAGGCGACTGGCGCAGCGAAGACGGCTCGCTCAACTTCAACGCCAGCGACGTGATCAACGGCGGTTTCCACCTGATCGATCCGATCGCCACCCTACGGCTCTCTTCCGCCGGCATCGCCATTCAGCAATTCACCACCCGCTGGGAAGGCGGGCTGCTGCGCACCTCCGGCAACTGGCTGCGCGCCGGCAAACGCCTGCAGCTGGATGAAGTGGCCATGGCGGCGCTAGAGTACACCCTGCCGATAGACTGGCGCGAGCTGTGGCTGAAACCGCTGCCGGGCTGGCTGGCGGAGGTGTACGTCACCAAGCTGACCACCAACCGCAATCTGATCATCGATATCAACCCGGCATTCCCATTCCAGATCACCGCGCTGGACGGTTACGGCAGCAACCTGCTGCTGGCGCGCGACCACCAGTGGGGCATTTGGTCCGGTTCGCTAAACCTGAACGGCAGCGAGGCCACCTTCAACAAAATCGACGTGCGGCGCCCTTCGCTGGCGCTGAACGCCGACGCCAACCAGATCACCGTCACCGAGCTCAGCGCCTTTATGCCCAATGGGTTGCTGGAGGCCAAAGCGACCGTCGATCAGCTGCCGGGCAAGCCGTTCCAGCTGATGCTGCACGGCCGTTCGGTACCGATCAATACCTTGCAGCAATGGGGATGGCAGCCGGTGCCGCTGACGGGCGACGGCAACCTTGAGCTGCAGTTGAAAGGGCTGCTGAACAGCGACGGGCCGTTCAAGGCCTCATTGAAAGGCAATCTGCAGGCCACCGCCGGCGACGGCCAAGCGGTGAACCAACAACTGCCGTAATGCACTGCGCGGCCCGCCCTCAGGGCAGGGCCGCCACCCTACTCTTCCAGCGCTTCAGAGCCACCCTGATCCAGCGGCACATCCGGCTCAGCCGGCAACACCATGTAGGTGCCTTCGAATACCGCGCCCTTATCCTCGTCGCCGAACAGATGCACTTCGGCGTGCACGCGCGCGCGGCGGCCGCGCGCCAGACGCGCCAAATCGCCGCTCAGCGAGCCCAGATCCGCCACCGCACGCGGCCTGCCGGTAATCGGTTTGCTGTAGCGAATGTGCGCGTCCGCCAGAATGATGGTGCCGCCGAGATGGCGCTCGCGCAGCAGCAGCCAAATCAGCCCCCAGGCGGTCAGCGTCGCCAGCGAGAACAGGCTGCCGGCGAACAGCGTGTGGTGCGGATTCTGGTTGCCGATCTCCGGCATGGTGGTGACGAAGCGCTGGCCGGTGTATTGGCTGATGCGCACGCCCATCTTTTCGCTCAGCGGAATGTGTTCATACCAGGCCTGCTGCAATTGGCCGCACCAATCAGGGCGATGCAGGATATCGTCCAGCGTCGCCACCGGTTTGATCATTAAAAAGTGACGGATCGGGGTGGTCTGCGGCGCGGTGATCTCGCCCTGATTGACGAAGCCCAGCTTGGCGAAGAAATCCACCGCGTCTTCACGGGCGCTGCACACCACCCGCTTCACGCCTTCCTGCCGCGCGACGGACTCCAGCGTTATCGCCACCAGCGTTCCCAACCCTTTATCCTGCAACGTCGGGTCTACCGCTAGAAAACGGATCGCCGCCTCGTTGTCGGCATTGATATACAGCCGCCCGATGGCGACGATTTTACCGGCCTCGTCCACCACCATTTGGTGATGGGCCATGGCGTCATAGGCATCCTTTTCCGAACCCACCGGCTGGTGCAGCGGCTTGCGCAGCATTTCCCAGCGAAACTGGTAATACTCCTTCAGTTCTTGCTCTGTTACGGGTACTCGTAGGTGATACATAGACGCCTGTTCTCCGAATGCTTAGACCTGTAGCCAGAATGTCACCGGACCATCGTTGACCAGCGCCACCTGCATGTCGGCGGCGAACTCGCCGGTCTGGGTCTCTACGCCGCGTTCACGGCATTGGCCTACAAAATATTGATACAACCGATCGGCTTCCTGCGGCGCGGCGCCGCGCGAAAAGCTGGGCCGCATGCCCTTCTGGGTGTCCGCCGCCAGGGTGAACTGCGAAACGACCAGCACGCTGCCCCCGGCCTGCTGGACGTTGAGATTCATCTTGTCGTTTTCGTCGCCGAAAATGCGGTATCCCAACACGCGTTCGCACAGGCGCTGCGCTTTTTGCTCGTTATCGCCCTGCTCCACGCCCAATAACACTAACAAACCGGGGCCAATCTTGCCTACTGTCTCGCCACCCACCGTGACGCTGGCGTTTAACACCCGTTGAATCAACGCAATCATTCCTGCTGCCCTTCTGGTTTTTGTTCCTGTTGCTCCGCCTTCTGCCGACGGTAGTCGCGGTATTCGCCGATGGTCACGGTGATTTCCGCACCGAGTAACACGATACACCAGCTCCAGTAGACCCACAGGAATAAAATCGGGATCACCGCCAGCACGCCGTAAATCAGCTGATAGGAGGGGAACATGGTGACGTACAGCGCGAATCCCTTCTTGCCCAGTTCGAACAGCAATCCGGCCACCACCGCGCCAATCAGTGCATCTTTGGGCGGCACGCGCACCGTCGGCACGATGCAATACAGCAGCCAGAAGGAGATGCACGACAAAATCAGCGGGAAGATGCGCAGCACCTGATCCACCAGGCCATTGACGCCGGTCTGCGCCAACCAGTTGAGCGACAGCAGGTAAGAACTGATGGCCATGCTGGCGCCCACCAGCAGCGGCCCCAGCGTCAGCACCATCCAGTACACGGCAAAGGAGAAGACGATCGGCCGCTTGTTCTTGCTGCGCCAGATGGTGTTCAGCACGCTGTCCACCGAGGAAATCAACAGCAGCGCGGTAACGATCAGCCCGCAGGTGCCGACGGCGGTCATCTTGTTGGAATTGGCGACGAACTGTTCCAGGTAGTTCTGGATCACATTGCCGGCGGCCGGCACGAAATTGGAAAAGATAAAGCTCTTCAGCTGTTCGCTGATGTCGGAAAACATCGGGAAAGCGGCGAACAGGGCGAACACCACGGTGACCAGCGGCACCAGCGACAGCAGGGAAACGTAGGCGAGATGGCCCGCCAACATCGTCAGGCCATCGTGGTCGATGCGTTGGTACAGCAGCCGTCCGAAGGTGACGCTTGGCTTAATCGCAGAGGGTAGCTTCTTGCGGCGGAAAAACGACATGGTCACTCCTTGATGTCCGTTGATACGCCTTAAGCTTAACGCGCCCTGTGCTCATTGAGCAAAATAGGCCGGCACCACGTCGCGATCGGTGACGTGCACCGTCTTGATCCCCAGCGCCTGCGCGGCGAGGACGTTCGCCGGGTGATCGTCAAAGAACACCGCGTCGGCGGCAGCGGTGTTTTCCGCGGCCAGCACATGCTGGTAGATGTTGGCTTCCGGTTTGCGCATGCCGAGATCTTGCGACAAATAGAGATGATCGGCGGCGGCGGCCACTTCAGGGTAATGCTGCGGCCAGTAGTTGCAGTGCAAACGGTTGGTGTTCGACAGCACCACCACCCGGTGACCTTCGTTGCGCAGGCGCTGCATGATGTCGATCACCTCCGGGCGCAGCGCGACGAATACCGCCTGCCAACCGGTGGCGAACTGCTCAAAGCTGAGCGCGATGCCCATTTCATCGCACAGTTTGCCGGCGAAGTCTTCATCGCTGATTTCACCGCGTTCATGCTTCTGGAACACCTCACCCATGGTGAAACGATCGGACAGCACCGCCAACGGCGTGCCGCTCAAATTGCTCCACACGCCCAGCACACGCTTGAAATCGATATCGACGATCACATTACCTAAATCAAAGATATACAGCATAGTCCTCTCCTATGGGCCGGTGAGATTTCACTGTAGCGGGAAAAGGAACAGCTGAACAGGGAGCGAACGGAAAAGCGCATAGCGCGCCGCACAAACGGGGAACAACAGAGGAAAAAACTCAGGGCGCGAGAACCGCGCCCTAAGCATGAGACACTCAATCAGCGATTAAGCGTCTTTAGGACCGCGGCTGGCACGCTTACGATCGTTTTCCGTCAGGTGACGCTTACGGATACGGATCGAGGTTGGCGTCACTTCTACCAGTTCGTCGTCATCGATGAACTCCAGAGCTTGTTCCAGGGTCATTTTGATCGCCGGAACCAGGGTAGTCGCTTCGTCAGTACCGGAAGCACGCATGTTGGTCAGCTTCTTACCGGTCAGGCAGTTTACGGTCAGGTCGTTGGAACGTGAGTGAATACCGATGATCTGGCCTTCATACACTTCCGCACCGTGGCCCAGGAACAGCTTGCCGCGATCCTGCAGGCCGAACAGCGCGAACGCGACCGCTTTGCCCTGGCCGTTGGAAATCAGCACGCCGTTCTGACGCTGGCCCACTTCGCCCGGACGCACGTCGTCGTAGTGGCTGAAGGTGGAGTACAGCAGACCGGTACCCGAAGTCATGGTCATGAATTCGTTACGGAAGCCGATCAGACCGCGGCTTGGGATCACGTAGTCGAGACGCACGCGGCCCTTACCGTCCGGATCCATGTTTTTCAGGTCAGCTTTACGCTCGCCCATCGCCTGCATCACGGAACCCTGATGCTGCTCTTCGATATCCAGCGTCACGTTCTCGAATGGCTCCTGCTTGCGGCCATCGATTTCGCGGAAGATAACTTTCGGACGGGAAACCGCCAGCTCGAAACCTTCACGGCGCATGTTTTCGATCAGCACCGACAGGTGCAGCTCGCCACGGCCGGAGACGCGGAAGGCGTCCGCATCGTCGGTTTCTTCAACGCGCAGCGCCACGTTGTGCACCAGCTCTTTGTTCAGACGGTCAAGGATCTGACGCGACGTCACGTACTTACCTTCTTTACCGCAGAACGGCGAGGTGTTGACGTTGAAGAACATGGTGACGGTCGGTTCGTCGACGGACAGCGCCGGCAGCGCTTCTACGGCATTGGTGTCGCAGATGGTGTCGGAGATGTTCAGCTCGCCCAGGCCGGTGATGGCGATGATGTCGCCCGCTTCCGCCAGGGTGCTGTCGATACGCTCCAGACCCAGGTGACCCAGCACTTTACCCACTTTACCGTTGCGAGTTTTACCTTCGCTGTCGATGATGGTGACCTGCTGGTTCGGCTTCACTTTACCGCGCTTGATGCGGCCGATGCCGATAACGCCCAGGTAGTTGTTGTAGTCCAACTGGGAGATCTGCATCTGGAATGGCGCTTCCAGCTCAACCTGCGGCGCAGACACGTGGTCGACGATCGCCTGATACAGCGGGGTCATGTCTTCCGCCATGTCGGTGTGATCGACGCCGGCGATGCCGTTCAGCGCAGAAGCGTAGATGATCGGGAAGTCGAGCTGCTCGTCAGTCGCGTCGAGGTTCACGAACAGGTCGAACACCTGATCCACAACCCAGTCAGGGCGCGCGCCAGGGCGGTCAACCTTGTTGATGACCACGATCGGCTTCAGACCGTTGGCGAAGGCCTTCTTGGTCACGAAGCGGGTTTGCGGCATAGGGCCATCCATTGCATCCACAACCAGCAGCACCGAGTCAACCATCGACATCACGCGCTCTACCTCACCGCCGAAGTCGGCGTGTCCTGGGGTATCCACGATGTTGATACGGTAACCATTCCAATTAATGGCGGTGTTTTTTGCGAGGATGGTAATCCCACGCTCTTTCTCCAAATCGTTGGAGTCCATTACGCGTTCGGTCGCTTCCGCACGCTCTCCGAAAGTACCGGATTGTTGCAGCAGCTTGTCAACCAGGGTGGTTTTACCATGGTCAACGTGGGCAATAATGGCGATGTTACGCAAATTTTCGATCACAGCTTTGCCTCGGGCATTAGAAATAGCGCGCTATTGTACACGTATTAAGCGAGGGACTAAACAAGATCACAACCATCTCTTATAAACAACCGCGTACCGGTCAGTTTGTGATCCCTTTCACGGTGCAAAAAGCCGCAATCGTTGCACTTTTGCACCATTTCAGTGCCCACGCCCGCCCTGATTGCACCATAACAGTGCAATTTATCGCTGATGGTGCATACTGTGGCTGGGTAAAACCCGCGCAGAAAGGCGATGAACGCCTTTTTAAAAAGTTGGCACGCTTTTCGCTTTAGTCTTTTCAAGGCGAAAAAAAGCCAGTTCCACAGATTCGTTCCACGACGACGACAATGATAAACCGGGAGAGTTAAGTATGTCCGCTGAACACGTTTTGACGATGCTGAATGAGCATGAAGTGAAATTCGTAGACCTGCGTTTCACTGACACCAAGGGTAAGGAACAGCACGTGACTATCCCGGCTCATCAGGTAAACGCCGACTTCTTCGAAGAAGGCAAAATGTTTGACGGCTCCTCTATCGGTGGTTGGAAGGGCATCAACGAATCTGACATGGTGCTGATGCCGGACGCCAGCACGGCGGTTCTGGATCCGTTCTTCGAAGAACCAACGCTGATCATTCGCTGCGACATTCTCGAGCCGGGCACCATGCAAGGCTACGATCGCGACCCGCGCTCCATCTCCAAACGCGCCGAAGACTTCCTGCGCTCCTCTGGCATCGCGGACACCGTCCTGTTCGGGCCAGAGCCTGAATTCTTCCTGTTCGACGACATTCGCTTCGGCAGCAGCATCCGCGGTTCCCACGTGGCTATCGACGACATCGAAGGCGCCTGGAACTCCGGCACAAAATACGACGGCGGCAACAAAGGCCACCGTCCGGCGGTGAAAGGCGGTTACTTCCCGGTTCCACCGGTCGACTCTTCGCAGGATCTGCGTTCCACCATGTGTTTGACCATGGAAGAGATGGGCCTGGTGGTTGAAGCGCACCACCACGAAGTGGCGACCGCCGGTCAGAACGAAGTGGCAACCCGCTTCAACACCATGACCAAGAAAGCCGACGAAATTCAGATCTACAAATACGTGGTGCATAACGTGGCGCACGCCTTCGGTAAAACCGCGACCTTCATGCCGAAGCCTATGTTCGGCGACAACGGTTCCGGCATGCACTGCCACATGTCGCTGTCCAAGAACGGCACCAACCTGTTCGCCGGCGACAAATACGGCGGCCTGTCTGAAACCGCGCTGTTCTACATCGGCGGCATCATCAAGCACGCCAAGGCGATCAACGCGCTGGCCAACCCGACCACCAACTCGTACAAGCGTCTGGTACCGGGCTACGAAGCGCCGGTGATGCTGGCCTACTCCGCCCGTAACCGCTCCGCGTCCATCCGTATCCCGGTGGTCGCCAGCCCGAAAGCGCGCCGCATCGAAGCCCGCTTCCCGGATCCGGCGGCTAACCCATACCTGTGCTTCGCCGCACTGCTGATGGCCGGTCTGGACGGCATCATCAACAAGATCCACCCTGGCGACGCCATGGACAAAAACCTGTACGACCTGCCGCCGGAAGAAGAAGCCGAGATCCCAAAAGTGGCCGGCTCGCTGGACGAGGCGATGGCCGCACTGAACGAAGACCGCGAGTTCCTGACCCGCGGCGGCGTGTTCACCGACGATGCGATCGATGCCTACATCGAACTGCGCAAAGAAGAGATGGACCGCGTTCGTATGACGCCACACCCGGTTGAGTTCGAACTGTACTACAGCGTCTAAGCTAAGCCCTACCCGCGCCGTCTGCGCAGGCGGACGGCGCCCATATTTTTGTTATCGCTTTTTTGTTGCCGTGGAAACTTTCAGCCCATCTTCGGATGGGTTTTTTTCTCCACCGTATTTTCTGCAAAACTATTCCATACCGCGCCGATCCCGGATGGAGTAGGATAGATGCACTAAAAAGGTGCAGGAGTCTGCTGTATGGCAACTGGCAAGCTGCCCGATGCTGGGCAGATCCTCAATTCACTCATCAACAGCATCCTGCTGTTGGATGACTCTCTGGCGGTTCACTACGCCAACCCGGCGGCACAGCAGCTGCTGGCGCAAAGCTCCCGCAAGCTGTTCGGCACGCCGCTGCCCGATTTGCTCGGTTATTTTTCGCTGAACGTCTCTCTGATGCGTGAAAGCCTGCGCGCCGGGCAGGGCTTCACGGACAACGAAGTGACCCTGGTGGTCGACGGCCGCGCGCATATCCTTTCCCTGACCGCTCAGGCGCTGCCGGAAGGCTATATCCTGGTCGAGCTGGCGCCGATGGACAATCAGCGCCGCCTGAGCCAGGAACAGCTGCAACATGCCCAACAGGTGGCAGCCCGCGATCTGGTGCGCGGTTTGGCGCACGAAATTAAAAACCCGCTGGGCGGCCTGCGCGGCGCAGCGCAGCTGCTGGCCAAAGCGCTGCCCGATCCGGCGCTGACCGAATACACCAAGGTGATCATTGAGCAGGCCGATCGGCTGCGTAATCTGGTGGATCGTCTGCTCGGGCCGCAGCGGCCCGGCCAGCATATTACCCAGAGCATTCATCAGGTCGCGGAGCGCGTCTGCCAACTGGTGTCCCTGGAAATGCCGGATAACGTCACGCTGGTGCGCGACTACGATCCGAGTCTGCCGGAAATGGCTCATGACCCGGATCAGATAGAACAGGTGCTGCTGAACATCACCCGCAATGCGCTGCAGGCGCTGGGCGAGGCGGGCGGCACCATCACGCTGCGCACCCGCACCGCGTTTCAGATTACGTTGCACGGTACCCGCTACCGCCTGGCGGCACGTATCGACGTCGAAGACGACGGCCCCGGCGTGCCGGCGCAGCTGCAGGACACGCTGTTCTACCCGATGGTCAGCGGCCGTGAAGGCGGTACCGGCCTGGGATTATCCATCGCCCGCAATCTGATCGATCAGCATTGCGGAAAAATTGAATTCAACAGTTGGCCAGGTCATACCGAATTCTCGGTCTACCTGCCCATTCGTCAGTGAGGTTTGCTATGCAACGAGGGATAGTCTGGATCGTCGATGACGATAGCTCCATCCGCTGGGTGCTTGAGCGCGCGCTCACCGGCGCGGGCCTGAGCTGCGCCACCTTCGAAGGCGGCAATGACGTGCTGGAAGCCTTGGCCACGCAAACCCCCGACGTGCTGCTATCCGATATCCGCATGCCGGGTATAGACGGCCTGGCGCTGCTCAAACAGATCAAACAGCGCCATCCGATGCTGCCGGTGATTATCATGACCGCGCATTCGGATTTGGACGCCGCCGTCAGCGCCTATCAGCAAGGGGCCTTCGACTACCTGCCGAAGCCGTTCGACATCGACGAAGCAGTGGCGCTGGTCGAGCGCGCCATCAGCCATTATCAGGAGCAGCAGCAGCCGGTGCGCAGCCAGCCGGCCAGCGATCCGGCGGCGGACATCATCGGCGAAGCGCCGGCGATGCAGGACGTGTTTCGCATCATCGGCCGGCTGTCGCGTTCGTCGATCAGCGTGCTGATCAACGGCGAATCCGGCACCGGCAAGGAGCTGGTGGCGCATGCGCTGCACCGCCACAGCCCGCGCGCCAAGTCGCCGTTCATCGCCCTGAACATGGCTGCCATCCCCAAGGATCTGATCGAGTCGGAGCTGTTCGGCCACGAGAAAGGCGCCTTCACCGGAGCGAACCAAATCCGTCAGGGGCGCTTTGAACAGGCCGACGGCGGCACGCTGTTCCTCGACGAGATCGGCGATATGCCGCTCGACGTGCAAACGCGCCTGCTGCGGGTGCTGGCGGACGGCCAGTTCTACCGGGTCGGCGGCTATGCGCCGGTGAAGGTCGACGTGCGCATTATCGCCGCCACGCACCAAAACCTGGAGCTGCGGGTACAGGAAGGCAAGTTCCGCGAAGACCTGTTCCATCGCCTGAACGTGATCCGCGTACACCTGCCGCCGCTGCGCGAGCGCCGGGAAGACATCCCGCGGCTGGCGCGCCACTTCCTGCAGATCGCCGCCAAAGAGTTAGGCGTCGAGGCCAAGAACCTGCATCCGGAAACCGAAACCGCGCTGACCCGCCTGCCCTGGCCGGGCAACGTGCGCCAGCTGGAGAATACCTGCCGCTGGCTGACGGTGATGGCCGCCGGGCAAGAGGTGCTGATTCAGGATCTGCCGAGCGAACTGTTCGAAACCGCCGCGCCGGAGAGCCCCAGCCACAGCCTGCCGGACAGCTGGGCCACGCTGCTGGCTCAGTGGGCCGATCGCGCGCTGCGTTCCGGTCATCAAAACCTGCTGTCGGAAGCGCAGCCGGAGATGGAGCGTACGCTGCTCACCACCGCCCTACGCCACACCCAGGGGCACAAACAGGAAGCCGCACGCCTGCTGGGCTGGGGGCGCAATACCCTGACCCGCAAGCTCAAAGAGCTGGGCATGGAATAGGAACGTGGGTGGATGATGAAAAACGCAGTCCGGCGCACAAAAAAACGCCAACCTCAGGCTTTACAGCCGGAGCGGGCGCAGTATGATCGTGTCGCACACTCTGGAGGTTGACGATGCTGGACTCATTCATCGTGTTCATTTCTCAGGGCGCGGAGCTGGGCTCCGCCGCCAGCCACACCCCGCAGGCGGCGGTCGCCGCGGTGTTGTGCGCCGCGCTGATTAACTTCTTCAGTTAAAAAAACAGCCGCATCAGCGGCTGTTTTTTCATCCTCAGATCACCCGAGAGAACTGCTGGCTGCGCGCCTGTTGCCGCAGATAGCGGTCGAAGCACATGCAGATATTGCGGATCAGCAAGCGCCCGCGCGGCGTGACGCGAATGCCTTGCTCGTCGCGCTCCACCAGCCCATCGCGTTCAAACGGCGCCAGCAGCTGCAGGTCTTCGGCGAAGTAAGCGGTGAAATCGATGCCGTATTGCCGTTCAAGCGGC
This sequence comes from Serratia sp. OLAL2, assembly GCF_002752475.1. NCBI lineage: Bacteria > Pseudomonadati > Pseudomonadota > Gammaproteobacteria > Enterobacterales > Yersiniaceae > Serratia > Serratia sp. OLAL2. The sequence goes on from NZ_MSTL01000008.1 coordinate 108,808, forward strand.
TGATACGCCAATCGGAAGTTACAGATCAGCGTTTTGATCAGATCGCGCCGCAGGCAATCGTCGTCCGTCAGCGCCAGCCCGCGCCACAGCGCGTTGCCCTGCGCCTGCACGCTGTCATAGTAACGCTTCAGCTCTTTCTGATTCTGCGCATAGCTGTCGCCGAGCATGCTGATGGCCGACACGCCCAGCCCCAGCAGATCGCTGTCGCCCTGAGTAGTGTAACCCTGGAAATTGCGGTGCAGCTTGCCTTCGCGCTGCGCGATCGCCAGCTCGTCGTCCGGGCGGGCAAAGTGATCCATGCCGATGAACTGATAGCCGGCGTCGGTCAGGAACGCGATGCTCTGCTGGAGGATATCCAGCTTCTGCTGCGCGCCCGGCAGATCGGCGTCTTTGATTTTGCGCTGGGCGGCGAACAAGTTCGGCATATGCGCGTAGTTGAACACGCTGAGGCGATCGGGATTCAGTTCAGCCACCCGCTGCAGCGTGAAAGCGAAGCTTTCCGGCGTCTGTTTCGGCAGGCCGTAGATCAGATCGATATTGGTCGAGCGGAAGCCCAGCGCTTTGGCCCGCTCAATCAGGGCGAAAATAAAGGCTTCGTCCTGCTCGCGATTGACCAGCTGCTGCACCTGCTTGTTGAAATCCTGCACCCCCATGCTCAGACGATTAAAGCCTTCTGCACGTAAATGATCGAGCACATCCAGCTCTATCTCGCGCGGATCGACCTCGATCGACATCTCCGCATCGGGCAGGAAATCAAAGTGTTCGCGCAGCAACGCCACCAGCCGGCTGATTTGCGCTTTATCCAGGTAGGTCGGCGTACCGCCGCCCCAGTGCATCTGGCCGACTTTACGGCCGGCGAACAGCGGCGCACGGCTGGCGATCTCTTGCGCCAAAACGTTCAGGTATTCATCGGCCTTGTGCGTCTGGCGCGTCACCAGCTTGTTGCAGCCGCAGAAGTAGCACAGCTTATGGCAGAAGGGGATATGCACGTACAGCGACAGCGGTCGCTTAGGATAGCGCGCAGCGGCGCGTTGAAACGCCGCTTCGTCGTAGCACTGGTTAAACTCCAGCGCCGTGGGGTATGAGGTATAACGCGGCCCTGAGTAGTTATATTTTTGGATCAGGGCCAAATCCCAGACAATCGTCTGCTCTGACATGCTCACTCCTTCCGATATCTTTTTCTACCGGGCCGGGAGAGAGGCGGTTGTCTGCGCTGTCTGGCCACGGAAGCACTGCGAAAACGCGCTTTGCGCTTAGACAGCCGCCATAGTTTACCGAATAACCACAGCAGATAACACATCAAGAGTAGGGCTATTGTCGGGATTAGCCACATGGCGCGTTAAAAGGCGTCTTTCGGATTGCCGCCTTTCAGCAGCTTCAGAATATCTTCCTGCTTCTCTTCTTCTTCGTCGTCGTCTTCACCCAGTTCGATACCCAACACGTCCATCAGCACATCGATGCGATCCAGCGTTTTATCGACATAGGTCTGCTCTTCCGCGTTCAGCGTTTCGCCGTCGTCGATGCGATCCAGCAGCGCGTTCAGGCGCTCGTCATTTTCCAGCTTCGCCAACTCTTCTTCCGGCGACAGGCGTGGTTTCGCTTCGGCCTTCGGCTTCGGCTGCGGTTTGGCCTTCACTTTGGTTTCGTCGACCACCAGCGCAACCGGCACTTTACTGCCGATACGTGGATCTTTGGCTTCTGCCGCCGATTTGTTCTTCTGGCTGCCGGACTCGACCTGGGTGCGCGAACCGGAAGCGAGGCCGCGGCGCTTTTTCAAGCGTTTGCGCTCACGCGCTTCCTGATCGAGCTCCATACGGCTTTTCTTTTTCGTTTTTGACTTCGCCGCGCTGCCGCGAGGTGCTTTTGATGGCTGGTTCATAGCGTGTGCTCTTAGGTATGTAGATTCAGTATAGAATTGCGGCGGAATCTAGCAGAAAGCGGACAAAGAAAAAAGGCGGCAGGTTAAACCTGCCGCCTATTTCGCACCTTCTTGCGAAGGGTATTCCTGTTACGCGCTCCTTGCGTACATGCAACATCCCGGTTTTTCCTTCTGCTATAACCGCATTCCCTGCCACTACGTCCTTCATCCTGAAAGGAAAATCGTCCATGGCGCAATCCATTCGCATCCGCTCTTCCCGAGCGCGCTTCCTGCGGGCATCCAAACTGCCGATACTTCACCATCCGATGTGCCTGCCGCCTGTTCCGGTGCGAAAGGGTCACTTCCTTTTGCGTTCATCCTGGCACTCATTGCACACCCTGTGCATTCCCTGAGATTTGTCATCCTTCCCGGATGTTCCCTAATCCTGCGCAACCCTGCGTTAACGACTACTTTACGTTATTGTTGCGAAGGCTCAAGGCACCTGACGCCAATTTGAACGACATTTCCCTACAACGAAAAAACAACGCTTTGTTTTTAAAACAAAAACAAAAATATCACTTTCGAATAAAGCGACATTACCCGCGATTCGAATGGCAAATGTCTCACAACGCACGCGCGGCATAACTGCCGTTTTATCGCGTCCCGCCGCTTAAAAACGGAGAAACACGCCATTTTTACCGCTGATGCAGTTATAATCGCCAACCAGTTAGCCATCCTCACGGAGACGAAAAATTTTGACCAGCAAGAACTACAACTATCATGTGACCCATTTCGTCACCAGCGCACCCGATATTCGCCATCTGCCGGGGGATGCAGGAATTGAAGTCGCCTTTGCCGGCCGTTCCAACGCCGGTAAATCCAGCGCGCTGAATACGCTGACCAACCAAAAAAGCCTGGCGCGCACCAGTAAAACGCCGGGGCGCACCCAGCTGATCAACCTGTTCGAAGTGGAAGACGGCATCCGCCTGGTCGACCTGCCGGGCTATGGCTACGCCGAAGTGCCGGAAGAGATGAAGCGCAAATGGCAGCGCGCGCTGGGCGAATATCTGCAGATGCGCAACAGCCTGAAAGGCCTGGTGGTGCTGATGGATATTCGCCATCCGCTGAAAGATCTCGACCAGCAGATGATCCAGTGGGCGGTCGACGTCGGCACGCCGGTGCTGGTGCTGCTGACCAAGGCCGACAAGCTGGCCTCCGGCGCACGCAAGGCGCAGCTCAACATGGTGCGTGAAGCGGTGCTGCCGTTTATGGGGGATATCCAGGTCGAAGCCTTCTCATCGCTGAAAAAGATCGGCGTCGACAAACTGCGCCAGAAGCTGGACACCTGGTTTAACGAGATCCCGCCGGAAGTGCTGCCGGAAGACGAAACCGGCGAATAAGCCCAGGCCTAACGCCAGAGCCGATGCCTCACCGCATCGGCTTTTTTATCCCCGTCGAACGGCCGCAGACGAAATTTTTTGTTATCTAATTACAGTTTTGAAATAAAGCCATCATAAAAACTTATCGCCAGGGCTGGCTTATCTCGCCGGATTACGCGAGTCGAAAGGATGGAAGCAGGAACGAAAAGCGGTGCGGAGCGATAGGAAAAACGTATGGTTTGCTGCTGTTTTTACAATAAAAAACGCCCCAGTCAATACTGACTGGGGCGGCTAAATATTCAGCCAAATCCGATTACGTGAAGTAAAAGGTCTGAAAGATAGAACATCTTACCTCTGTACCCTACGCCTGTAACTCTACATCATTTTTTCGCAGGGCAAAAGAATTTTTTGTAGTTTACTTACACAATTTGCGGCGCAAGAACGGCGAAGTTGGGGAAACTATCGCCGAATCTTGTAGCTTAATTACGAAAAGTGCTTAGGTTATCGCCAGTTAGCGCATCCGGCGATAACCCGACGATCAGTGCGCCTCATCCCAGTTCATGCCGACGCCCACGTCAACCTTCAGCGGCACCGCCAGGGTCATACTGCCTTCCATCAATTGGCGGATACGTTGGCTGGCTTCTTCGAGCACCGACTCGTGCACCTCAAACACCAATTCATCGTGCACCTGCATGATTGCGCGCACCAACGGCTTCTCCTGCCCTTGCAGCCAGGCGTCGACCTCAATCATCGCACGCTTGATGATATCAGCTGCCGTGCCCTGCATCGGGGCGTTGATAGCGGCGCGCTCGGCCGCCTTGCGGCGCATGCCATTGCTGGAGCGGACGTCCGGCAGGTACAGACGGCGACCATCCAACGTGCTGACATAGCCCTGTTCTGAGGCCTGCTGGCGGGTACGCTCCATGTAGTCCAGCACGCCTGGGTAACGCTCGAAGTAGAGATCCATATAGCGCTGAGCTTCCCCACGCGGGATCCCCAGCTGACGCGCCAGGCCGAAGGCGCTCATGCCGTAAATCAGGCCGAAGTTAATCGCCTTGGCGCTGCGGCGCTGCTCGCCGGTCACTTTATCCAACGGCACGCCGAAAACTTCCGACGCCGTGGCGCGGTGAATGTCTTTCCCTTCGGCGAAGGCCTTCAGCAGCCCTTCATCCTGTGACAAATGCGCCATGATGCGCAGCTCGATTTGCGAGTAGTCGGCCGCGACGATGCGGTAGCCTTCCGGCGCGATAAAGGCCTGGCGAATGCGTCGCCCTTCATCGTTGCGCACCGGGATGTTCTGCAGGTTCGGATCGCTCGAGGAGAGACGGCCGGTAGCGGTCACCGCCTGATGGTACGAGGTATGCACCCGGCCGCTGACCGGATTGATCATCAGCGGCAGCTTATCGGTATAGGTGGTCTTCAGCTTCGCCAGGCCGCGGTATTCCAGGATCACCTTCGGCAGCGGGTAGTCGAGCGCCAGCTCGGCCAGCACCTCTTCGTTGGTGGACGGCGCCCCGCCCGGGGTTTTCTTCAGCACCGGCAGCTTTTGTTTTTCGTACAAGATAGCCTGCAGCTGCTTGGTCGACGCCAGGTTGAACGGCTCTTCCGCCAGCTCATGGGCCTGCACCTCCAGTTCCGCCAAACGCTTGGCCAGCTCCTGGGAGTGGGCCGACAAAATGGCCGGATCGATCAGCACCCCGGTGCGTTCGATATGCGACAGCACCGGCAGCAGCGGCATTTCAATCTCATTGAATACCGTCAGCAGCTCCGCGCTCTGTTTCAGCTGCGGCCACATCGCCAGGTGCAGCTGCAGCGTGACATCCGCGTCTTCGGCGGCGTAAGGCGCCGCCTGCTCCAGCGCGATCTGGTTGAACGTCAGCTGGTTTTTACCCTTGCCGGCGATCTCTTCGAAGGTGATGGTTTTGTGGCCCAGATAACGATCGGCCAGGCTGTCCATATCATGACGGCCACCGACGCTGTCCAGCACATAGGACTCCAACATGGTGTCATAGGCGATACCGCGCATCTCGATGCCGTAGCGCGCCAGCAGGCTCATGTCGAACTTCAGGTTTTGCCCGACCTTGAGCGCCTTCTCGTCCTCCAGCAGCGGCTTGAGCGCTTCCAGCACGTAGGTGCGATCCAGCTGTGGCGGTGCATCCAGATAATCGTGTGCCACCGGCAAATAAGCCGCTTCACCCGGCGCGATCGCGAAGGACAGGCCGATCAGGTTGGCGGTCAGCGTATCCAGGCCATCGGTTTCGGTATCGAAGGCAAATACGTCGGCCTTTTTCAGCCGCGCCAGCCAGTCGGTAAAGGTCGTTTCGTCCAGGATGGTGACATAACCGTCCTGAGACAGCTTGGCCTCCGCCAGCGCTTTCGGCGTTTCCGCAGCGATGGCCGATTTGGCGGCGCCGGCAGCTTTCGCGCCCGCGCCTTTCTTGTTTTCCAGCCAGACGCCGGCCTCCACGTCCGCCAGCCAGCGTTTGAACTCGTACTGTTTGAACAGCTGTTGCAACGTGTCGACATCCGGCGCGGAGACCGTCAGGTCCGCACAGGTCAGATCCAACTCGACGTCGGTTTTGATCGTCGCCAGCTTATAGGAGAGATACGCGACCTCTTTGTTCTGTTCCAGCTTGGCCGCCATGGTTTTGGCGCCGCGGAAGCTCAGCGTGGCGATATTCTCCAGATTGCCGTACAGCGCATCCAGCCCGCCGATCCCCTGCAGCAACGCCTGGGCGGTTTTCTCGCCCACGCCCGGCACGCCGGGAATGTTGTCCGATGAATCGCCCATCAACGCCAGGAAGTCGATGATCAGCTCCGGCGGAATACCATATTTATCGCACACTTCCTGCGGGCCGAGGATCGTGTTGTTCATGGTATTGATCAGGGTGACGTTCGGCGTCACCAACTGCGCCATGTCTTTGTCGCCGGTGCTGATCAGCACCGCGTGGCCGGCCTTTTCGGCCTCCAGCGCCAGCGTACCGATGACGTCGTCCGCCTCAACGCCGGGCGTCACCAGCAGCGGCAGGCCCATCGCCTTGACCATGCTGTGCAGCGGCTCGATCTGCGCACGCAAATCGTCCGGCATCGGTGGCCGGTGTGACTTGTATTCAGCGAACAGATCGTCGCGGAAGGTCTTCCCTTTAGCATCAAACACCACGGCAACGTGGCTCGGTTGATACTGCAGCAGCAGGCTGCGCAGCATATTCAGCACGCCATACATCGCGCCGGTTGGCTCGCCCGCCGAGTTGGTCAGCGGCGGGAAGGCGTGATAAGCGCGGTAGAGGTAGGAGGAACCGTCAACCAGGATTAGTGGGTTTTCTGCAATCTGGGCCATAGCGTTTCTTTATCGTGATCGGACATAGGGGTAAGCATGCCATAGCTGGCCGCCGGAGACGAACCTTAGCGTGCATTGCGGACGAAAATGATGTGATGGTGCGCGAGGATCCGCAAGATCTTACCTGTGGATAACTTTGTGCATAGAAAAGAGACCGAATTATAACGCTGTGATTATCGTTATAACGGCGAATAAAATTCCTATTTAAATCACCGCGTTAAAAGAACGAATTCCGGCGACGCTTTATTACTGGCTTTTATTGAATTTGTGGATATAACTTTCGCCGGATTTTAATCGCACTATTAATCAAATTCGGCGCCTCAATTACCCTAGCACAAGCTGGGAAAGTTGCACGAAAACTCAGCAAATGGTTATCCGATGAGACGAAAAACAGTGATTTTTAGCGGCGCTTTACCCCGACGATCTCTGTTAAAATAGGCTTTTGTTCATGCGCTTTGGCATGCAACGATGTTCCCAACAACCGTCAGCCCATAACCATGCCAAGATTGTTAACGCCTGTTATCTTTATCATTTCCGTCATACTCACCATTCTGGTGACGGTGTTGTGTTCCATCCCCATCACGTTGGCCGGCATCGTGAAACTCCTGGTGCCCATTCCCGCCGTCTGGCGATATATCTCGGCTTTCGCCGATTTCATGATGTGGTGTTGGTGTCAGGGGCTGGCGCTGTTATTGCGTATTAACGGGCAATTGCGTTGGGATATTGAAGGGCTGGAAGGGCTGGATCGTAAAAACTGGTATCTGCTGATCAGCAATCACGAAAGTTGGTCAGACATTGTCGTGTTGTGCGTGCTGTTCAGAAATCATATTCCAATGAATAAGTATTTCCTCAAGCAACAGCTCGCCTGGGTACCTTTCGTCGGCCTGGCCTGCTGGGCGCTGGATATGCCATTCATGAAACGTTACTCCCGTGCCTATTTGCTCAAGCACCCGGAGAAACGCGGCAAGGATATCGAAACGACGCGCCGTTCCTGCGAAAAATTCCGCCAGCGCCCAACCACCATCGTCAATTTCGTCGAAGGTTCGCGCTTCACCGAAGCCAAGAAAATTAAAAGCAATTCACCCTACCGCAATTTGCTGGCGCCCAAAGCCGCCGGCATCGCGTTTACCCTTAGCGCGCTGGGCAATCAGTTCGACAAAGTGTTGAACGTTACCCTGCTCTATCCGGAAAATAACCAACGGCCTTTTCTGGACATGCTGTGCGGTCGTCTGACGCGTATCGTAGTAAGAATTGAGACGTTGCCGATCGATGAAACCCTGCACGGGGACTACTTCAACGACAAGCTGTTCAAGCGGCGCTTCCAGCTATGGCTGAATACGCTGTGGCAGGAAAAAGACCGGTTGCTGGATAAATTGAAGCGGCAATATGGATAAAAAAAACGCCGGCAATGCCGGCGTTTTTCATGTTGAATCAGGCTTATTTCTGCTGGCTGAGGAATTTAACCACGTCGGCGAACTGCTTCACGTAAGCGTCCATCGAGCTGGTATCCAGGCCATCGTTTTTAACCATGTATTTGCCGTTCACAAATACCGCCGGCACGCCGCGCAGCTGCAGATCTTCCGCGGCTTTCTCCTGTTGAACCACCAGAGATTTCACCACGAAGCTGTTCCAAGCTGCGTCATAATCTGCGGCGGTCACGCCCGCTTTTACGAAGACGTTACGGATATCGTCCGGCGTTTGCACGGTCTGGGTTTTCTGCACCGCTTCAAACATCAGCGGGCTTACTTTATCTTCCACGCCCAGCGCCATCGCCACCGCCCACGCCTGAGTCAGCTGTTTGCCCAGTGGCCCCAGGAACTCCACGTGGTACTTGGTCATTTTGGTGCCGGCAGGCAGCGCCTTTTTCACGTTTTCGGACACGTGATAGACCTGCTCAAATTGGTAGCAGTGCGGGCAGTAGAAGGAGAAGAACTCCAGTACCTGCGGCTCGCCGGTCACCGGCTTGTCCAAGGTCACATACTGAGTGCCATCGCTAAACTGTGCCGCCGAGGCACTGAATGCCATCACCATGCCAACGAGCGCCAACCATATTTTTTTCATAAGACTAAACTCTCCATTGTGTTAAAGCTTCAATACATTGGCGTCAGCTGCAGAGGAGGCTCCTGCAACAGCTTAACCTGTTCGGTGAAGGCCGCAGTCTGAGACAACCAGAAATCAGACTCCGCCATCCACGGAAAACTCTTAGGGAAGGCCGGATCCTGCCAACGGCGAGCGACCCAGGCCAGGTAATACACCATGCGCATCGCCCGCAGGGGTTCAATCAACGCCAGCTCGCGCTGATCGAACTCGGCAAATTCGCCGTACGCCTCCAGCAAGACATCCAGCTGCATCAATTGATCGCGACGTTCACCGTGCAGCAGCATCCACAAATCCTGCACCGCCGGGCCGTTGCGCGCGTCATCAAGATCGACAAACAGCGGGCCGTCGCGCCACAGAATATTGCCCGGATGGCAATCGCCGTGCAAACGACGCGGCTGCCAGTTCAGATGCCAGTGCGGCTTGATCGCCGCAATCAGGTTATCCGTCGCCTGCAGGAACGCTTCACGCTGCGCTGCCGGCAACAGCTCGCAATCGGCCAGCGCCTGACGCGGGGCAATAAGATACTCTTCAATCCCCATGGTCGGCCGCTCAGCAAACAAACGCTCACCGCCGACCTGATGGATACGCCCCAGAAAACGGCCTACCCATTCCAACTGATCCAGATTGTCTATCTCATATTGCCGGCCCCCCACGCTGGGGAACAGCGTAAAGAAAAAACCGCCGTGCATATGCAGCGTAGTGCCTTGCAGCGCCAGCGGCGCCACCGCCGGGATCTCCGCGCCGGCCAGATCCAGAGCGAACTGATGTTCCTCACCGATTTGTGCGGCACTCCAGCGCTCCGGACGGTAAAACTTCACCACGTAGCGTCGGCGATCTTCGTCCATAAACTGATAGACGCGGTTCTCATAGCTGTTCAGCGCCGTCAGGCCGGAATCAACGCGCAGGCCAATCCCTTCTAGCGCGTCCATAATCAAATCGGGCGACAGGGTGTCGAAATTAAAAGCAGAGTTATTCATAACGTTCGTTTGATCGCTGACAGCATGGTGCCGGGAATGAGAAATAGTAGCATTAATGGCGCATTTCACGCGCTATGCTTTCTCGCACCGCACGAGGATCAGTCCTTGATAACGCCGCGAGCGCGCAACAGCGCCGTTTTAAAATCTTCTTCGTAATCTTTCTTCAGACCCGGGATCTGATCCGTTCCGGCGCTACCGCGCATTTTCAGGTGGTAAATAAGAATATCATCGCTCAATTCGGACAACTCGCCCTGGAAGCCCGCTTCCTTCGCCACCTTTTGCAAAAACTGCATCAAATTGAGATCGGGATCTTCCTGCCAGGCCGGGTGCAACAGCTCGATCAACTCGTTTACGCGATGCGTTTTCATCTCAATATCGTCCAATAGCATGAATAAACTCACAAAGTAACAGGCTTACCCACGCAGTGAAAGAACCGGCTTGTCAATAAAGGTAAATCCTGATGTCGCGTTGGCTTTAGCGCTACAATCAGCGCATCGACAAGGCGGGATAAACGAGATGCATAAAGAAATCAGCGGCGTCATTTTGGCCGGCGGACGGGCCACGCGCATGGGCGGTGAAGACAAAGGCCTAGTGTCGATTGGCGGGATCGCACTCTATCAACACGTATTGGCTCGGTTACGCCCGCAAGTGGCCTCCGTCGCCATCAGCGCCAATCGCAATCAGGCACGTTACCAGGCGAGCGGTTTGCCGGTGATTGGCGATCTGACGCCCGACTTCGCCGGGCCGTTGGCCGGGATGCTCGCCGGGCTCACACAGGCTCACAGCGAATGGGTGGTCTTTGTCCCCTGTGATGTCCCCGACTTTCCCGCCGACTTAGTCGCACAACTCTGGCGGCAAAAAGGCGCGGCGCAGGCGGCCTTTGCCAGCGATGGTGAACGAGATCACCCTACGCTGGCGTTATTGCATAGCCAAATAGCACCGCAGCTGGCTGACTATCTGGCCCGAGGTGAACGCAAGCTGATGCTGTTCCTGCATCAAATTGGGGCACAACGCGTGGCGTTCTGCGGACAACAAGCGGCATTTCATAACCTGAATACGCCGGAAGACTGCCGGAATTGGCAGCAAGCACGAGAGCTAAAGTAATGAATCGTTCATTGCCCCCTTTGCTGGCCATCGGTGCCTATAGCGGAACGGGAAAAACCACCTTGCTCAAACAGCTGATCCCGCTGCTGAAACAGCGCCAGGTGCGGGTTGGGCTGATAAAGCATACGCACCACGATATGGATGTGGATATACCGGGTAAAGACAGCTATGAGCTGCGCAAAGCGGGTGCCGACCAAACGTTGGTCGCCAGCGATCGCCGCTGGGCATTGATGACCGAAACGCCGGAGCAACAACCTTTGGATCTACGCTACCTGGCAGAGCGTTTTGATGCCGATAAGGTCGACTTGATTCTGGTGGAAGGGTTCAAACATGAGCCGGTCAGCAAGCTCCTGCTTTATCGGGCCGAGATCGGTAGGCCGCTAGAAGACATGCTGGATCAGTTTGTCGTGGCGGTAGCCAGCGACCGACCGCTATCCATCACGGCTAAGCAGTTGGATCTCAATCAGCCGGAAAGCATCGCCGATTTTATTGTCGAGTGGTTGAAAGGCGCAGCGTAGCTGCGCTTTTTTACGTTTTACGCATAGCAAAAAGCCCTGAACGTCAGTTCAGGGCTTTCGGCTTTATTTGATGCCTGGCAGTGTCCTACTCTCGCATGGGGAGACCCCACACTACCATCGGCGCTACGGCGTTTCACTTCTGAGTTCGGCATGGGGTCAGGTGGGACCACCGCGCTATTGCCGCCAGGC
>NZ_MSTL01000011.1:0-58082 GCF_002752475.1 Serratia sp. OLAL2
TCAGGTGAGACAGGCAGGGACGCCTGTCGCAACCGGCCTCAATGCGGTATGGCGGAGAGAGGGGAGTTGGCAAAGCCAACCGTCTGATAGGGCAAAGGCGCGGGTTGCCAGGGGCCGCGCCTTCGGCTCCTGGCTCGGTCGAGGTGCGTGAGCCACATGGGGCATCTCACTTTTATCGACCGAAAATGTCACGAACGCCTGCAGAAAAACGCTAACTGATCAGCATTGGGGTTACCCCGGCCTTTTCGTTACTTCTCCAGCGACACCTGCTTGAAGATGTGTTTGCCGAACGGGTCTATTTCGTAGCCTTTCACTTCCTTGCGCACCGGTTCGAAGATGGTCGAGTGCGCGATCATCAGCGCCGGCATCTGATCGTGCATCATCACCTGCGCCTGCTGGTACATCGCCACCCGCTTGGCATGATCGTTCTCTTCACGCGCCTGCAGGATCAGCTGGTCGAACGGTTTGTAGCACCATTTCGCCGAGTTGGAGCCGCCGAGCGAAGCGCAGGTGAACAGCGGGCCGAAGAAGTTGTCTGGATCGCCGTTGGCGGTGGTCCAGCCCATCAGCGCGGTCTGGTGTTCGCCGTTTTTAATCCGCTGCAAATATTCGCCCCACTCGAAGGTGACGATTTTGGCGCGCACGCCGATTTTAGCCCAGTCGGCCTGGATCATCTCCGCCATACGCTTGGCGTTGGGGTTATAGGGCCGCTGCACCGGCATCGCCCATAGATCGATATCGAAGCCCTGCCCCAACCCGGCCTCCTGCAACAGCTGCTTCGCCCGCTCCGGCGAATACGGGTAGTCTTCAAGCTGCGCGTTGCTGCCCCATTGAGTCGGCGGCAGCAGGTTCTTGGCCGGCTGGCCGGCGCCGTGGAACACCGCGTCGATGATCGCCGGCTTGTTGACCGCCAGCGCCAACGCCTGGCGCACCTTGACGTTATCCAACGGTTTCTTCTGGGTGTTGAACGCCAGGAAGCCGATATTCAAGCCGGATTTTTCCATTACCTGAAGGTTGCCGTCCTGCCGCATGCGCGCCAGATCCGCCGGGTTGGGGAACGGCATCACCTGGCACTCGTTCTTTTGCAGCTTGGCGTAACGCACCGTCGCATCCGGCGTGATCGAAAACACCAGCCGATCGATTTTCGGCTTGCCTTCCCAGTAACGATCGAACGCCTTGTAGAGGATTTTCGCGTCCTTCTGGTACTGCACCAGCTGGAACGGCCCGGTGCCGATCGGATCGTTGTCCACCCGCTGCGGCGTGCCGGCCTTCAGCATCGCGTCGGCATATTCCGCCGATAATAGGGTGGCGAAATACATGCCCAGATCGGCGACGAACGGCGCCTCGGCGCGGGAGAGTTCAAAGCGCACGGTGTGGTCATCCACCTTGACGATCCGGTCAATCAGCGTGCCGAACTCCATCGACTCGAAGTTGGTGTAGGCGCCGTTGGAGACCTTGTGATACGGGTTGTTGGCGTCCTTCTGGCGCATAAACGAGAAGATGACGTCATCGGCGTTGAAATCGCGGGTGGGCGTGAAATATTTATTGCTCTGGAATGCCACGCCCTTGCGCAGATGGAAGGTATAGCGCTTGCCGTCTTCGCTCACCTCCCAGCTTTCCGCCAGGCTGGGTTGCAGCTCGACGGTGCCGGGTTTGAAATCCACCAGCCGGTTGTAGATCGCCGCCGAACTGGCGTCTACCGTGGTGCCGGAGGTGAACAGCTGCGGGTTGAAGCCTTCCGGCGAGCCTTCGGAACAGTAGACCAGCGTATTGGCCCGCGCGCCGCCGGCAATCGCCAACGCCAGCAGCCCGATCGTTATTGCTTTTCTTTTCATTGCGCTATCCCCAGTGGTGAAAAAACAGCCCAACGGATAGCAATAAATCATGCAGTTAGCGATGTAAAGGATAAATTCCGCGCATAAAAACGGGCAGGCGCGCAAGCGGCCTGCCCCGGTGAAACGGCGCGAGGATGATGAAATTAAATCATCTGGCTAAAGTTCATCTGCGCCATCAGCTTATAGTTATCGGCGTAGTCGACCGGAATGGCCACCACCACCGGTCCCTGGATCGCCATCGCCTTGCGCAGCATCGGCCGCAGATCTTCCACCGACTGCACGGCGAAACCGACCGCGCCGCAGGATTCCGCATAGGCCTTGAAGTCAATCGGCCCAAACTCCACGCCGGATTTGCGCTGGTATTTGTTCACTTCCTGCATTTCCACCATGTTGTAAGCGTTATCGACCCAGATCACGTGCACGATGTTGTTTTTCAGCCGCACCGCGGTCTCCAGCTCCATGCTCGACTGCATGAAGCCGCCGTCGCCGGAGATTGACACCACCTTGTCGCCGGGGCGCACCAGCGCCGCGCCGATGGCCCACGGCAATGCCACCCCCATGGTTTGCTGGCCGTTGGAGATCAACAGCTGGCGGGCACGGAAGCTGTAAAGATAGCGGGCGATCCAGATGTGGAAACTGCCCATGTCCACGCACAGGGTTACGTCGTCGCTGACGATGTCCTGCAGCTCCTTGACGATGCGCAGCGGGTGGATCGGCATGCCGCCGCGGCGGGCGGCGCGCTCCGCCAGCTCAGTGCGCTGGCGGCCGAGATCGGAGAGGATCAGCTCCACCTCCGGCGGCACACAGACCGCCTCATTGAATGCTTCGGTCATCATGTTCAGCGTGGCGCTGATATTGCCCACCAGCTCGACGTCCGGCCGATAGCAGGTATCGATATCCGCCGGCAGCACGTCGAGATGCACCAGCTTCAGCCGCCCGTGGCTGTTCCACATGCAGGGATCGTATTCGATCGGATCATAGCCGACGCTCACCACCAGATCGGCCTTCTGCAGCAGCTGATCGGCCGGCTGGTTGTTGAACAGGCCGACACGGCCGGCGAAACGGGCGAAGTGGTTGACGTCGATCACCCCCGCCGCCTGATAGGTGCCGACCACCGGCATATGGGTGCGGTACAGCAGATGGCGCACCGCCTCGCTGTTCTCCGGCCGGCTGGCCTGCAGGCCGAGCAGCAAGACCGGGCATTTAGCCTGGCGGATCAGTTTCACCGCCGCCTGAATGTCGTCTGCCGCGGCGGCTCCCATGCGTGGCAAGCGGCAGCCGGCCAGCACCGGCGCGCTGACCGGTTCATTGACGATATCCATCGGCAGGCTGACGAACGACGCCCCCGGCCGGCCGAACTCGGCGCGGCGAAAGGCGTTGGCGATCACCTCGGAAATCGCCGAACCGGCATGCACTTCGGCGCAATACTTGGTCACCGGCCGGAACATGCTGACGGTATCCATGCTCTGGTGCGTCTGCTTCAGGCTGTCGGCGCGCTTCACCGCCCCGCCGAAGGCCACTACCGCGTCCCCTTCCGAGGTGGCGGTAGCCAGCCCGGTGATCAGGTTGGAGCTGCCCGGCCCGGAGGTGACCAGCGCCACCCCGGCCTTGCCGGTCAGGCGGCCGACCGCCGCCGCCATAAAGGCCGCGTTGGCCTCATGCCGCACCACCACCGTTTCGATCGATGGCGCGTCCTCCAGCGAGTCGAACACCCGGTCGATCTTGGCGCCCGGAATGCCGAAAACGTGTTTGACGCCCTGCGCTTCCAGGTTTTTCACCACCAAATCGGCGCCGCATTGCCAGTCATTGCCTGTTTTTTCCTGTGCCATGGTTCCACCTCCTAAGAAAACAATCGCCGGGGTTAGCCCTCGGCGGAACGAATCGCGCGGTCCAAATCCTCTGGGCAGAGGTTGGCGCGCAAGAAATCCGCATCGTGCGGCAACTGAAGATTGAGACGCGTGATGACGCCGAACTGCAAATGGCCATGATCGAGCTGGTAGTCCAGTACGTGGCCGCCGCCGCTGCGGTCGTCAGTAACGAAGTGTTCGTGATAGCCGGCCACGCCGATGCCCTGCATGTAATCCGGCGAGCGGAAGCCGACCAGCGTGCCGCGCCGCTGGTGGAACGAGAAGGTCGGCTGCTCTTCTATCGCTTCCAGCATCGGGCGGTAGGGCCGCTCCTGGCGCGGCACGGTGCGGGTTTCCACATGGCTGAACTCGCCGTCAACCCGTACCGCGCAAAACAGGTTCGGCGAGGCGACCTGTTCGTCGATGCACTGGTGCAGCTGTGCCTTGGTGATCGGCCGGTCGAATTGCTGGCTGACGCTGGGCTGGAAAAAGGTGACGACGGCAAAGGGGGTTTTCTGTTGCAGGCCGGCCGGCCGGGCGCTGCCGTCGGCGCGCAGCTGGTGTATTTCCTGGTCGAAAGCGATCAGTTCACCGTCCAGATGATTGAAGGTGCCGAGGCCGAAGTTGCCGTGTTTGAGCAACTCGGCAATGGTGGTTTCGCCCTCGTAGACCCCGTCGATGAGCGCGCTCATCAGCGAGATTTGATAGATTTCGCCCTCCCCGGCGTTGATCGACTGCCTGGCAAAACCCTGCGCCAAATGGCGCGCACAGGAACACCCGTGTTTTTCGTTCATGACTAACTCCTCCACCAGCGCGGGATCGCGATTCCGCGCGTTCAAAAGACCCACCGACAGCGGGCCAAGATGCCCCCCAAGGCACGTTCATCAGTTGGAACGATTCAGCCTGAGGCGACAAAAAAACCGGCACGGCTGGCCGGCCGATATCCAGAGTCAACAGCATGATGAGTTAAAGTAAAGGCTCACTAATCATTAATGCTGGGTCGGATATCAAATTGAACGGTTAATCTGGTGTTGGAGCGACAATCAACTCCGCAGGCGGCTCGCGCAGCCTGGGAAAAACATCTGTTATTTAGTGCTAAGCGCCGCGAGGTTTATGCGTTTTCTCTCTATACGGCCGGGATAAGGCGGCGTTGAAGCCCGTCGTCAACCCGCAGCCAGAGTAGCCGCCGCGCCGTCGGCAGAGAAGCGGGTATTCATAAGAAACGCTTTTGCATATAATGCAAAAATGAATGACGCCCGCTATGTAGAACATCTGCCAATTTTTCTCGACGTGGCCCGCCTGGGCAGCTTTTCCGCCGCCGCGCGCCGGCTGGGCATGGTGCCCTCCTCGCTGGTGCGCCACATCGACGCCCTGGAAAGCGCGCTCGGCGCCGCACTGTTCGTGCGCTCCACCCGTGGCCTGCTGCTGACCGACGCCGGCGAGCTGCTGCTGACGCGCGCCACCGCGCTGATGACGGACATTACCGGCCTTCGCGCCGAGCTGAGCGCGCTGAACGAAACGCCGCAGGGCACGCTGCGCATCAGCTGCCTGCCAACGTTCGGCAAAACCTATGTGCTGCCGCTGCTGCCGACGCTGGCGGAACGCTATCCGCAGCTGTGGGTCGACCTCGATCTGACCGAACGCCTGACCGATCCGACGCAGGAACGGCTCGACGCCGCCATCCGCATCGGCGAGCAGAAGGACAGCGCGCTGTACGCCAGCCGCATCGCCACCCAACGCTGGGTAATGTGCGCCAGCCCCGCCTACGTCGCCCGCTATGGCCTGCCGGCCGATCTGGAAGCGCTGCCACAGCATCGGCTGATCGCCCGCTACCACAAGCAGCAGCCGGCCTGCTGGGCGCAAATCCTCGACGCGGCGCTGATGAGCCGCTGCACCATGGCGCTGCGCTGCGACGACTTCACCGCGCAGCGTCAGGCCGCGCTGCTCGGGCTCGGCATCGCCTTTCTGCCCAACTGGGTGGTGGGGCCGGACGTGCAGCACGGACAGCTAGTGCAGATGCTGGAAGATCCGCGCCATGAGCAGCAAGGCATCTATCTGCTGCGGCCAATGGCGAAGGTGTCCGCCCGGCTGGCGGCCTTCACCGCCCTGCTACAGCAAACCATCGGTCAGCCGCCCAGCTGGGGGTAAAGCGGCGTCACCCGGCCGTGCAGGGCCGGGTTGTCGCTCTCGTCCTTCAGCTCGATGCCGCTCAGCCGCCGCTGGAACGCCTGCTCCAGCAGCCAGGCCAGGCGGAACGCTGCCTGCGGGTAATCCAGCCCCTCGGGCCGCACGTTGGAAATACAGTTGCGCTCGGCGTCCGTTCTGCGCGCGTTCGGTCCCCAGGTCAAATAGACGCCCAGGCTGTCCGGCGACGACAGCCCCGGCCGTTCGCCGATCAGAACTGCCACCGCCCGAGCCTGCAGGCATTCACCGATCTCATCCCCCAGCGCCACCCGCGCCTGATGCGCCAGCACCACCGGTGCCACGGTCAGCCCCAGCGCATCGAGATAGGGCCGCAGCGCCTGCAGCAGCGGCAGCGCCTGGCGGTGCACCGCCTTGGAGGAGAGGCCGTCCGCCACCGCCAGCAGCAGATCGACGCGGCGCGGCGGTAAACCAAGCAGCAGGCTGCGGCTATCCGGCGCCAATCGCCGCCCCAAATCCGGTCGACGCAGGTAGGCGGCGCGGTCGGCGGCCTGGCTGTGTACCGCCAGCGTGGGCCAACCGGCATCGTGCAGATCCGCCGCCAGCCGCTCGCTGTCGAAAGGCTGATGCACCGCGTCGCGCGCCTGGGCGTGAGCCAGGCCGAAGCGCAGCAGCTCGTCGGTCGGCAGGCTGGCGCCGGTGCGCCCCAGCGCGATGCGCGCATCGGTAAAGGCGCGCAGCGCGTCCCAGCTGTTGACGTGAACCGATTTGCTCATGCGCGTTCTCCCTGCAGCGCCAGCAACAGCGGATGATTGGCGGCAGCGTCGCGCAGCCGCCCGCGTTCGTCGGTAATGTTCATCGCCGCCAGCCAGGCGGCGAACTCCGGCGCATGCTTCAGCCCCAGCAGCTCGCGGATATAGAGCGCGTCATGGAACGAGGTGCTTTGGTAGTTGAGCATGATGTCGTCCGCGCCCGGCACGCCGATCAGGAACGTCAACCCGGCGGCGGCCAATAGCGTCAGCAGCGTGTCCATGTCGTCCTGATCGGCTTCGGCATGGTTGGTGTAGCAGACGTCGCAACCCAGCGGCAGGCCGAGCAGCTTGCCGCAGAAGTGGTCCTCCAGCCCGGCGCGGATAATTTGTTTGCCGTCATACAGGTATTCGGGGCCGATAAACCCCACCACGGTGTTGATCAGCAGCGGTGAGAAATGGCGCGCCACCGCATAGGCACGCGCCTCACAGGTCTGCTGATCGACGCCGTGATGCGCGTTAGCCGAAAGGCAACTGCCCTGCCCGGTTTCGAAGTACATCACGTTATCGCCCAACGTGCCGCGCTTGAGGCTCAGCGCCGCCTGCTGCGCCTCCGCCAGCAGCGCCAGACTGATGCCGAAACCGCGATTGGCCGCTTCGGTACCGGCGATCGACTGAAACACCAGATCCACCGGCGCGCCGCGCTCCATCAGCCGCAGCGTGTTGGTCACATGGGTCAGCACGCAGGATTGGGTGGGAATGGCGAAGCGCTGGATCACGTCGTCCAGCATGTAGTTTAGCTTTTCCAGCAGCGGCAGGCTGTCGCTGGCTGGATTGATGCCAACCACCGCATCACCGCTGCCGTACAGCAGGCCGTCCAGCATGCTGGCGGCGATGCCCTGCAGGCTGTCGGTCGGGTGATTGGGCTGCAGCCGCACGCTAAGGTGGCCCGGCAGGCCAATCGTATTGCGAAAGCGCGTCACTACCCGGCACTTCTTCGCCACCAGGATCAGATCCTGATTGCGCATGATCTTGCTCACCGCCGCTGCCATCTCCGGCGTAATGCCGGCGGCCACCTGCGCCAGCATGGCGCTGTCGGCCTGCTCGCTCAGCAGCCAGTCGCGAAAATCGCCGACCGTGAGGTGCGAGATGGGCTCAAAAGCGGCGGCATCGTGATTATCGATAATCAGGCGCGTCACCTCGTCCTGCTCGTACGGCACCAGCGTCTGCTGCAGGAACGCCTTGAGCGGCAAATCCGCCAGCGCGATACGCGCCGCCATACGCTCTTCGGCGCTTTGCGCCGCCACCTCCGCCAGATAATCGCCGGAACGCGCAGGCGAAGCTTTCGCCATCAGCTGACGCAGATCGCCAAAGCGATAGCCGCGTTGGCCCACCGTTGCCTGATACATAACCCCCTCCCTTGCCCCGAGTGACGAGATAACAGCCCTGCACCAAGTGTAGTCAGTGGGAAAAGAAAATTATTTTGCACGCGATCGCCGCCACCACGCGTCCCCCCATTTCACCCGCCGCCGCTTCGGGTTACAGTAGCCGCGAAAACAGGAGGGGTGATGGATCCGCAACGGCAAATTATCGACTGGCTGCAACAAGATAACGCGCGCATGGCCGCCCTGCGCACCGTGCGCCGGCTCGGCCTGAATGACTGGTGCCTCGGCGCCGGCTTCGTACGCAACCTGGTGTGGGATCGGCGCCACGGCTATAGGGAGCCCACGCCGCTCAACGATATCGACGTGATCCACTTCGATGCGCAGCGTGCGGACGCCGAACGCGATCGCATGCTGGAGGCGCGGCTGCAACAGTGGCTGCCGCAGCCGTGGTCGGTCAAGAACCAGGCGCGCATGCACCTGCGCGGCGGCCGGGCGCCCTACCGCAACAGCGAAGAGGCCATCAGCTTCTGGACCGAAGTGGAAACGGCGATCGGCGCGCGCCTGAACGCCGACGATAGCATCACGCTGGTCGCCCCTTTCGGGCTCGCGGCGCTGTTCAACGACACCATTACCTTCAACGTGAAAAATGGCGATCACACGGCCTATGCCCAGCGCGTGGTCGACAAAGGCTGGCTGCTGCGCTGGCCGCGTTTGCAGCAGGTAAAGATTTAGCCGCCGCTGCCGATACCCTGAACAGCGAGATCCAGACTCAGGGAGAGCAACCATGTCGACCACCATCACCATGATCGTACCGATCAAGAATACC
This sequence comes from Serratia sp. OLAL2, assembly GCF_002752475.1. NCBI lineage: Bacteria > Pseudomonadati > Pseudomonadota > Gammaproteobacteria > Enterobacterales > Yersiniaceae > Serratia > Serratia sp. OLAL2. The sequence continues at coordinate 8,785 of NZ_MSTL01000011.1, forward strand.
GTTCCCGGCGTCAGCAACGTCTTTAGCGCGCCGGGCCATCAGGGCGAATTGCTGATGGCCAAACCGGTCAACAACCAGCCGCAAGGCGGCAAGATGGAGAAAAACGAACGCGCCAACGGCAATGACGAACCGGTTAACCTCAATGAAAGCCGCGCTTCGGCGCGCATCAAGGCGCTGAACCGGCAGATTCAGGCGCTGCAGCAAAAGCTGGTGGAACTGAAGGATTCCGACGCCGATCCCAAAGAGATCGAAAAGCAGAAACAGCTGATCGAAGCGCAGATCAAGATGTTGCAAGCCGAGATCGCGCGCATCCAGAAAGAAGAAATGGAAAAGCAGCAGCAGGAGCAAATGGAAAAAGCCGCGGCGCAATCCGGCGACGGCGTAAACCGCCCAACGCCGCTCAACGCGGTGGACGTCTATATCTGAGTCAATATGCCGCGTTTTCCCGCCGGCGCTGTTGCAGCAGCGCCGCCTGCTGACGCGCCACCTGCCAGATGGCCTCCGCCGCCGGCGTCAGTGAGCGGTTCTTGCGCCGCACCAGCATCAGCGCGCGGTTAATTTCCGGCACCAGCCGCCGCACCCGGAGCCGCCCCCCTTCCGGCAACGGCAGCGCCAACGCCGGGAAAATGCTGATGCCAATCCCCTCCGCCACCATCGGGAACAGCGTGGCCGGATGGCCGATTTCCTGCACCACCTGCGCCTCCACGCCCTGCTGTCTCAGCGCACTGTCGATCAGCGGCCGGCTGCCCGACGCATAATCCTGCAACACCAGGCGGCAACCGTTCAACGCCGACCAACGCACCGCCGGCTGCGCAGCGAACGGATGATCGTCGCGGCACAGCAACAGGAAAGGTTCATGCAGCACCGCTTCGCACTCCAGATCCACCGCCTGTACCGGATCGACCACGATGCCGAAATCCACCTCGGCGTTGCGCACGCTGTGCAGCACCTGCTGCTGCGCCTGATCGCGCAGCATGATGCGGATCTCCGGATATTCACGCTCGCCGGCGGCGATGCACTGCGGCATCAGATGGGCGGAAATGGTTTGGCTCGTCGCCACCCGCACCGTGCCGCTGCGCTGTACGCCAAAGCTGCGCGCATCCAGCAACGCGGCCTGCAGCTCGTCCAGCAGCCGCTCGACCCGGTTGGCCAACCGCAGACCGGCGTCGGTCAACACCACTTCACGCGTGGTGCGATCCAGCAGCCGCACGCCGACCTCCGCTTCCAGCTCTTTCACGCTGTGGCTGACCGCCGATTGCGTCAGGCCGATCGCCTCACCGGCGCGGCTGAAGCTGCCGTGGCGGGCGATGGCGACGAACACCCGCAGCTGTTTGAGTGAGTAATTCATGTGTTTTATTCATGGATGAATTAAATAAATCAATTTTATTATTATATGCCCGCGCGGGAGAATAGCCCCATCGATTTTCTACCCGAGCGCATCGCCATGAGATTCCTGCCCGATCGTTTTACCCTGACGCTGATCGCCACCGTGCTGCTGGCGTCGTTCCTGCCGGCGCGCGGCGAGTTCGTCGGCTGGCTCAACGCCCTGACCATCGCCGCCATCGCCCTGCTGTTTTTCATGCACGGCGCCAAGCTGTCGCGCGAGGCCATCCTGGCCGGCAGCAACAACTGGCGGCTGCATCTGTGGGTGATGTGCAGCACCTTCATCATTTTTCCGGCGCTGGGCGTGCTGTTTGCCTGGTGGGCGCCGATCGACGTCAGCCCCGAGCTGTACGCCGGTTTCATCTACCTGTGCATCCTGCCGGCCACCGTGCAATCGGCCATCGCCTTCACCTCGCTGGCGGGCGGCAACGTCGCGGCGGCGGTATGCAGCGCTTCCGCCTCCAGCCTGCTCGGGATCTTCGTGTCGCCACTGCTGGTCGGCTTGTTGATGAATGTACACGGCGATACCGGCGGCCTGCGGCAGGTCGGTTCGATCGTGCTGCAGCTGCTGGTGCCGTTCGTCGCCGGTCACCTGCTGCGGCCGCTGATCGGCGGCTGGATCGAACGCCATCGGCCACTTATCGGTAAAACCGATCAGACTTCAATTCTGCTGGTGGTGTACGCCGCCTTCAGCGAGGCGGTGACGCACGGCATCTGGCATCAGGTAGGGATGGGCTCACTGGCGTTTATCGTCGGTGGCAGCATCGTGCTGCTGGCGATCGTGCTGGTGGTGAACACTTACATGGCGCGCTGGCTGGGGTTCAGCAAAGCAGACGAGATCACCATCGTATTCTGCGGTTCGAAGAAGAGCCTTGCGAACGGCATTCCGATGGCCAATATCCTGTTCCCGGCGGCGACGGTGGGGATCATGGTGCTGCCGCTGATGGTGTTCCATCAGGTGCAACTGATGACCTGTGCGGTATTGGCGAAAAGGTATCAGCGCAAGCAGCAGGCGCAACAGGCGGTGCCCAACGCGCAGGCGTCGCGCGGGTAAAAAAAAGACGGGCCAAGGCCCGTCAGTTCAGCTTTTCTTCAGCGGCTTGACCAGGTGGTCAAGCCCTTCGATTTTAATCGCCAGCGTCATCTCCATCAGCATGCCGAGCTTGCCTTTGGGGAATTCGCCCTTGCGGGCGAACCACAGCAGGTACTCTTCGGGCAGATCGATCAGCACCCGCCCTTGGTACTTGCCGAACGGCATCACGGTATTGGCGATCTCCAGCAGGTTTTCTTTTTCCATCACTCACCCAGCAAGCGGATCATCTCCGCTTCGTCGATCACGGCGATACCCAGCTCCTGCGCCTTCGCCAGCTTGGAACCGGCCGCCTCACCGGCGATCACCAGATCGGTTTTCTTCGACACGCTGCCGCTGACCTTGGCGCCCAGCGCCGTCAGGCGATCTTTGGCCTCGTCGCGCGACAGCTGGCTCAGCGAGCCGGTCAGCACCACGGTTTTGCCGGCGAACGGGCTGTCTATCTCTTCCGCCGCCACCACCACCGGCGCCGGCCAGTGAATGCCGATCTCGGCGCCCACCAGCTCGTTGATCACCTGCTGATTGAGCGCTTCATCGAGGAAGTTGCGAGTGTGTTTGGCCACCACTTCGCCGACGTCCGGCACCTCTTTCAGCGCCTCGATGTCAGCGGCGAACAACTTCTCGAGCGATCCGAAATGCGCCGCCAGGTTGGCGGCGGTCGCTTCGCCGACCTCGCGAATGCCGAGCGCATACAGGAAGCGGGCGAAGGTGGTCTGTTTAGATTTCTCCAGCGCATTGACCAGGTTCTGCGCCGATTTCGGCCCCATGCGATCCAGACCGGTCAGAATGCCGGCGGACAGCCGGAACAGATCGGCCGGGTTCTTCACGTACTCCTTGTCCACCAGTTGCTCGATGATCTTGTCGCCCATGCCTTCAACGTCCAGCGCGCGGCGGGAAACGAAATGCTTCAACGCCTCTTTGCGCTGCGCGCCGCAGATAAGACCGCCGGTGCAGCGCGCCACGGCTTCGCCTTCCACGCGCTCAACGTCGGAGCCGCACACCGGGCAGTGCAGCGGGAACACCACTTCGCGCGCATCCTGCGGCCGGCGGTCTTCCAGCACCCCCACCACCTGCGGGATCACGTCGCCGGCGCGGCGCACGATCACCGTATCGCCGATGCGCAGCCCCAACCGCTCAATTTCATCGGCATTGTGCAAGGTGGCATTGCTGACGGTCACCCCGGCCACCAACACCGGCTCAAGGCGGGCCACCGGCGTAATCGCGCCGGTGCGGCCAACCTGAAACTCCACTTCGCGCACCACGGTGATCTGCTCCTGGGCCGGGAATTTGAACGCCGTCGCCCAACGCGGTGCTCGCGCCACAAAGCCCAGCGTTTCCTGCAGATCGATGTCGTCAATCTTGATCACCACGCCGTCGATGTCGAAACCGAGCTGTGCGCGTTCCTGCTCGACCTGACGATAAAACGCCAGCACTTCCTCGCTGCCGGTGCGGCGCTGGGCGCGATCGCTAACCGGCAGGCCCCAGGCCTTGAACTGCATCAGGCGCTCAAAGTGGCTGCGCGGCAGCTCGCCGCCTTCCAGCAGGCCGACGCCGTAGCAGAAGAAGGTCAGCGGCCGTTTAGCGGTAATGCGCGGATCGAGCTGGCGCAGCGAACCGGCGGCGGCGTTGCGCGGATTGGCAAACACCTTGCCGTCTTTGCGCCGCGCCTCTTCGTTCATCTGTTCAAAACCGGCCTGCGGCATGAACACTTCGCCGCGCACTTCCAGCCGGCGCGGGATGTTGTCGCCGGTCAGGCGCAGCGGGATGGCGCGAATAGTGCGCACGTTGGTGGTGATGTTCTCCCCGGTGGTGCCATCGCCGCGCGTCGCCGCGCGCACCAGTTCGCCGTCTTCATACAGCAGGCTGACCGCCAGGCCATCCAGCTTCAGTTCGCAGCAGAAGGTCAGCGGATCGCTGCTTTTGAGCCTGTCCTGCACGCGCTTGTAAAACGCCAGGAAACTTTCTTCGTCGAACACGTTGTCCAGCGACAGCATCGGCACTTCGTGACGCACCTGGTCGAACGCCGCAAGCGGCGCCGCGCCCACGCGCTGGGTCGGCGAATCGGCGGTGATCAGCTCCGGATGCGCGCTCTCGAGCTCGCGCAGCTCACGCATCAGGCGGTCATATTCCGCATCCGGCACTTCGGGCGCATCCAGCACATGATACTGGTATTCATGATGGCGCAATGTGGCTCGTAGTTGATTGATTTGTTGGATTATCGATTCCATGGCTCACCATCAAAGATAAAAAACCCCCGGCTAGCGGGGGCTTTGTTGTTACGGATGTTCAGTGCGCGCGGCAACCCGGTCAGGCGTTGTTTTCCAACACTTCACGGATACGCGCTTTGTAGGTTTCCAGCTTCTGCGGCGTCATCATGCGGCGCTCGTCGTCCAGCACCACGCCGCCCACGTCGTCGGCGATGCGCTGCGCCGACTGCAGCATCAGCTTGAAGTTCTGATTGGCGTCGCCGTAAGACGGCACCATCATGAACATCGACACGCCCGGCGTGGAGAAATCGGACATCATGTCAGGATCGAACGACCCCGGCTTGACCATGTTCGCCAGGCTGAACAGTACCGGGCCGCTGCCGGCCGGGCTGATATGGCGGTGGAAGATGCCCATCTCGCCAAACTGGAAGCCCGCCTGCAACACGCTCTGCAGCAGCACTTCGCCGCCGATCACGCCGCCCTGATGGGCCGCGACGTGCAGCACCAGCACGGTCTCTTTCAGCTTAGCCTGAATTGGCGCAGCCGCAGGCTGCGGTGCAGGTTCCGGCGCAGGCTTCACTTCCGGCGCTTGCTGCACAGGAGCCGGTTCGGCGTGGAATGCCGGTTCTGCCCCCTGCGGCGCCTCATGTTCATGCGGCAGATCGTCGACGCGCGGCTCACGGCGCACGGCCGGTTGCGGTTGCTGCGGTTCGGCCTGTTCTTCGTCCGGCGCGTAGTTGTTCAGCAGGATATCATCATATTCCGGCCGCTGAGACAGCGGAGGCGGCGTCTGATGGGCAGCCGGCTGAACGGCGTGGGGCGCTGGCGCAGCCGCCGGAGCGGGCTTCGGCGCGGCCACGGGTTCTTCGCGTGCGGCATCGAAATGGCCGAATGACGGCTCGTCTTGCGGGTGAGCGGCGCGTACGCGCACCTCACCGACGCCTTCTTCGAGATCGTCGATCGGAGTTTGTTCACGTTCCTTTTGGGAACGTTTGGCTGGGCGATCGCGGAAGAGCGCTGACCGTTCTTTGCGACTGGTCCACAGACCGTGCAATAACAGCGCTATTATGGCGATCGCGCCAACAACGATTAATATCAGACGCAAATCCTGCATCATTGCTATCTCTGTTGTTCCAATACATTGCCACCGCGGCAAACATTCACTCTTTAACTCTATTTGCCCGCGCACACAAGTGCAAGTCCGTGCTGAACTTTATGCCAATAAAGATGATTATACTGCCTTTTTCTGCTGGTTTTTCAGCCAACCCTACCCTAGCCAGTGGAAAATCATCCCTATATGATAATGATGCCTGTTCAGACAACGAGATAACTTAAGATATGTCCTATACGCAGCTTCCTTCCCGCTCGACCAGCGGCATTCACTATTTCGCCGAAGGCTGGCGCCTGATTTCGCGCCCGGGGATTAAACGCTATGTGGTCCTGCCGTTGCTGGTCAACGTGCTGCTGATGGGCTCCGCTTTCTGGTGGCTGTTCAGCCGGCTTGGCGATTGGATCCCGGCGATGATGAGCCACGTTCCCGACTGGCTGCAATGGTTGAGCTACCTGCTGTGGCCGCTGGCGGTCATTTCGGTGCTGCTGGTGTTCAGCTATCTATTCAGCACTATCACCAATCTGATCGCCGCGCCGTTCTGCGGCCTGCTGGCCGAGCAGCTCGAAGGCAGCCTGACCGGCAAACCGCTGCCGGACACCGGCCTGCTCGGCATCGCCAAAGATCTGCCGCGCATCATGGCGCGCGAATGGCGCAAGCTAATGTATTACCTGCCGCGCGCGCTGCTGCTGCTGGCGCTGTACTTCGTGCCCGGCATCGGCCAGACGGTGGCGCCGGTGCTGTGGTTCCTGTTCAGCGCCTGGATGCTGGCGATCCAGTATTGCGACTACCCGTTCGACAACCACAAGGTGAGCTTTGCCGACATGCGCCGCGCTTTGCGCCAGCACAAAACCGACAATCTGCAGTTCGGCGCGCTGGTCAGCCTCTTTACCATGATCCCGATCCTCAACCTGGTGATCCTGCCGGTCGCCGTCTGCGGCGCCACCGCGATGTGGGTCGATCGTTATCGCACGCAATTCGTCCGATAATCGCTGTTTTTTACCGCCGACAGCGCGGGAATTTTCGACAGGGCGCGCATTTCGCGCCCTTATCATTGTGCTTAAAACTTATTTCCTAATAACATATAGATATACCAATTCTTTACTTCCCTGCCGGTACTGTTAGCGTATGCTTTCGATGTTCCCCACATTTTCATAGAGTTAAAGGACGGGCTATGAGCAAGATATATGAAGACAACTCATTAACAATCGGCCATACGCCGCTGGTTCGTCTGAACCGTATCGGCAACGGACGCATTCTGGCCAAGGTTGAATCACGCAACCCGAGCTTCAGCGTCAAATGCCGCATCGGTGCCAATATGATTTGGGATGCGGAACAACGCGGCGTGCTGACCGCCGGCAAGGAACTGGTGGAGCCGACCAGCGGCAACACCGGCATCGCGCTGGCCTTCGTCGCCGCTGCGCGCGGTTACAAGCTGACGCTGACCATGCCGGAAACCATGAGCATCGAGCGCCGCAAGCTGCTCAAGGCGCTGGGCGCCAATCTGGTGCTGACCGAAGGGGCGAAAGGCATGAAAGGCGCCATCGCCAAAGCCGAAGAGATCGTCGCGACCGATCCGAACCGCTACCTGATCCTGCAGCAGTTCAGCAACCCGGCCAACCCGGCCATCCATGAAAAAACCACCGGCCCAGAAATCTGGGAAGACACCGATGGGGAAGTCGACGTGTTCATCTCCGGCGTCGGCACCGGCGGCACATTGACCGGCGTCAGCCGCTACATCAAGAACACCAAAGGCAAGGCCATCACCACCGTGGCGGTCGAGCCGACCGACTCGCCGGTCATCAGCCAGGCGCTGGCCGGTGAAGAGCTGAAACCGGGCCCGCACAAGATCCAGGGCATCGGCGCCGGCTTCATTCCGGGCAACCTCGATCTTGACCTGGTGGATCGCGTCGAGAAAGTCTCCAACGACGAAGCCATCAGCATGGCGCGTCGTCTGATGGACGAAGAAGGCATCCTGGCGGGCATCTCCTCCGGCGCAGCGGTCGCGGCGGCGGTGAAACTGGCCGAAGAACCGGCGTTCGCCGACAAGACTATCGTGGTCATCCTGCCCTCTTCCGGCGAACGTTATCTCAGCACCGCGCTGTTCGCCGATCTGTTCACCGAGCAGGAATTGCAGCAGTAATTCCGCAACTGCACAAATCGCTAAAAAAGCACCCTGCGGGGTGCTTTTTTGTGGACTGGATCAAACTTTATAGCAGTCCAAGATTGCTTTTGCCCGTCGCCTTTAGTATTTAACGTTGCATTATTTCGATGCGCAAAATTAATCACTCTCCGAGCACGGTCAAGGCTGAATCGATTTACTCATCTGTCGCCGACGCGGCGAATCGGGCATAATGGGGAGCGGATTGGAACGACGTCTAAAGCCGAGTTTTTTGATCTGAAGTGCCTAACGCGTCGTTTTCTGTTGCATCAACGTTCGCCCCTGTCCATAGTCAGGCGCTATAACCAGACAAGTTAAAGTCAGGCCCCTGGGCTAAACTTTAACTCCACAACATTAATCCAATAAGTTGGGGAAACATCAATGTTCCAGCAAGAAGTTACTATTACCGCTCCGAATGGTCTGCATACTCGCCCTGCCGCTCAGTTCGTTAAAGAAGCCAAAGGCTTCACGTCTGACATCACCGTGACCTCCAACGGCAAAAGCGCCAGCGCTAAAAGCCTGTTCAAACTGCAAACTCTGGGGCTGACTCAAGGGACCGTAGTGACCATCTCAGCTGAAGGTGAAGACGAGCAGAAAGCCGTTGAGCACTTGGTAAAACTGATGGCAGAGCTTGAGTAATCGGCCCGTCTTTTTAGTTAACACCAGTCAAGAGTAAGGTAGGGTTATGATTTCAGGCATTTTAGTATCACCGGGCATCGCTTTTGGTAAGGCTCTCTTGCTGAAAGAAGACGACATCGTCATCAACCGGAAAAAAATCTCTGCTGATCAAGTAGAGCAGGAAGTCTCGCGTTTTCTGGCCGGCCGCGCAAAAGCGTCCGAACAGCTGGAAGCGATCAAGACCAAAGCTGGCGAAACCTTCGGCGAAGAGAAGGAAGCTATCTTCGAAGGCCACATCATGTTGCTGGAAGACGAAGAGCTTGAGCAGGAAATCATAGCCCTAATCAAAGACGATCTGGCCTCCGCAGACGCCGCCGCCTACACCGTGATCGAAGGTCAGGCAAAAGCGTTGGAAGAGCTGGACGACGAATACCTGAAAGAACGCGCCGCCGACGTGCGCGACATCGGCAAACGCCTGCTGCAAAACATTCTGGGCATGCCGATCGTCGATCTGGGCTCCATTCAGGACGAAGTGATCCTGGTGGCCACCGATCTGACCCCGTCCGAGACCGCGCAGCTGAACCTGGACAAAGTGCTGGGCTTCATTACCGATCTCGGCGGCCGCACCTCCCACACCTCTATCATGGCGCGCTCCCTGGAGCTGCCGGCGATCGTCGGTACCAGCGACGTGACCAAGCAGGTGAAAAACGACGACTACCTGATTCTGGATGCGGTTAACAACAAAATTTACGTTAACCCGACCGCTGACGTTATCGATCAGCTGAAAGCCGCCCAGAACCAATACATCACCGAGAAAAACGATCTGGCCAAGCTGAAGGACCTGCCGGCGATTACGCTGGACGGCCATCAGGTTGAAGTCTGCGCCAACATCGGCACCGTGCGCGACGTCGCGGGTGCAGAGCGCAACGGCGCGGAAGGCGTCGGCCTGTATCGTACCGAATTCCTGTTCATGGACCGTGACTCGCTGCCGACCGAAGACGAGCAGTTCCAGGCTTATAAAGCCGTGGCGGAAGCCATGGGCTCGCAGGCCGTGATCGTCCGCACCATGGACATCGGCGGCGACAAAGACCTGCCGTACATGAACCTGCCGAAGGAAGAGAACCCGTTCCTCGGCTGGCGCGCCATCCGCATCGCGATGGACCGCCGTGAAATCCTTCACGCCCAGCTGCGCGCCATCCTGCGCGCCTCGGCGTTCGGCAAACTGCGCATCATGTTCCCGATGATCATCTCCGTGGAAGAAGTGCGCGATCTGAAAGGCGAAATCGAGACGCTGAAGGCGCAGCTGCGCGAAGAAGGCAAGGCGTTTGACGAGAGCATCGAGGTGGGCGTGATGGTGGAAACACCGGCTGCGGCGGTCATCGCTCACCACCTGGCGAAAGAAGTCGACTTCTTTAGTATTGGGACAAACGATCTAACCCAGTATACTCTGGCGGTAGATCGCGGCAACGAGCTGATTTCTCATCTCTATAACCCGATGTCCCCATCAGTACTTAGCCTGATCAAACAGGTTATTGATGCATCTCACGCAGAAGGCAAGTGGACCGGCATGTGCGGCGAACTGGCTGGCGATGAGCGTGCTACACTGTTGTTATTGGGCATGGGGCTGGATGAGTTCAGCATGAGTGCGATTTCAATCCCGCGCATCAAGAAAATTATTCGCAACACGAATTTCGAAGATGTGAAGGCGTTGGCAGCGCAGGCCTTGGCACAGCCAACGGCACAAGACCTGATGAATTGCGTCAATAAATTCATCGAAGAAAAAACGCTCTGCTAAACTTCCACGACACTGGAACGCCGCCCAATTTAATGCTTAGGAGAAGATCATGGGTTTGTTCGATAAACTGAAATCTCTGGTTTCTGATGACAAGAAAGACACGGGCACTATCGAGATCGTCGCTCCCCTTTCTGGCGAAATCGTCAATATCGAAGATGTGCCGGACGTAGTGTTCGCTGAAAAAATCGTTGGCGACGGTATCGCCATCAAACCGGCCGGTAACAAAATGGTTGCTCCGGTTGACGGCACCATCGGTAAGATTTTCGAAACCAACCATGCATTCTCTATCGAATCCGACAGCGGCATTGAGCTGTTCGTCCACTTCGGCATCGATACCGTAGAACTGAAAGGCGAAGGCTTCAAACGCATCGCCGAAGAAGGTCAGCGCGTCAAGAAAGGTGACGTGGTTATCGAGTTCAACCTGCCACTGCTGGAAGAGAAAGCCAAGTCTACCCTGACGCCGGTCGTTATCTCCAACATGGACGAGATCAAAGAGCTGATCAAACTGTCCGGCAGCGTGACCGTTGGCGAAACCCCGATCATCCGCATCAAGAAGTAAGCGCGGATGAGCAAGAAAAACGGCGCCCTCGGCGCCGTTTTTTTATCCCCTTCGTCGTATCCCAATCTCACTACGTTATGACGACCAGCGCGGGATACGCAGGGTAATGACCAGCCCCTCTCTGTCGCCGTTGCGCGCCTCAACCTGGCCGCCGTGCGCCAATACCACCTTGCGGGTAATCGCCAGCCCCAGGCCGTAACCCTTGCCCGACAGGGCCGACTTCACGCGTACGAACGGATCGAAAATGCTCGACAGCTTCGCCTCCTCAACCCCCGGCCCCTGATCGCTGACCGCGATCAGGAACTGGTTATCGACGCGCGTCAATGCCACCGTCACCCGCTGGCCGTGGCTGGAAAAGCGCAGCGCATTGCGCACGATGTTGTCCACCGCTCGCCGCATCAGTTCCGCATTGCCCTTGACGGTGTACTCCACGTCCGACTCGGCCTGCAGCACGATATCCACGCCGGGCACCTGCGCCTCGTAGCGTGCATCACTCACCACCGCATCCACCAGGCCGTACAGATCGAAGTACTCCTCGTCCGGCAGGCTACTGTGTTCGGTACGCGACAACGCCAGCAGCTCGCCGATCATTTTGTCCAGCCGCCCCGACTCGTGTTCGATACGTTTGAGCGAGGCTTCGACGTTACCGGCATTCTGCCGCGCCAGGCCAATCGCCAGCTGCAGGCGCGCCAGCGGTGAACGCAGCTCGTGCGAAACGTCATGAAGTAACTGCTCGCGGGCGCTAACCAGCAGTTCCAGCCGCTCGGCCATGGTGTCGAAATCGCGCGCCACGTCGGACAGCTCGTCATGGCGGCGCCGCATGTTCGGGAACAGCCGCACCGACAGATCGCCCTGCGCCACCCGATCCAGGCCGCCGCGCAGCTGACGCATCGGCCGGGTCAGGTTCCAGGCCAGCACGGCGCTGAACAGCAAACCGCCCAGCCCGCCGACCCACAGCATCGGCGCAGGAATGTTGAAGAAGTGGGAACGCCGCTCCGGCCGATACTCTTCCCGCAGCCCGCGCACGTCATAGCTCAGCCAGTAACCTTGCCCTTCCCCGGTCTGCACCCAGGCGGAAATCGCTTTCGGCATACGACGCCCCTCAAACACCGGTTCTTCCGGCGCGGGCGGCGGCGGTTGGGTCATCGGCGTAACCGACAGCAGATGCCTGTCGTCCTCGGGCCAGTCGCGCATCAGGGCTTCCAGCGCCGGCATACCGCCGCTGCGCAACTGGGTGGCGGCGGAGGTCAGTTGCAGGCCAATGACCCGCCGCGCCATGGCGTTCTCCGGCGGCACATAACGATCGCCATAAAGAGAAAACGCCACCCACAGCGCCTGCGTCATGATGAGGAAGGTCAACCAAAAGCCGAGTAAAATTTTCCAGAACAGTCTTCCGCGCATATCAGGTTACCGGATGCGATAGCCGATGCTGCGTACCGTCTCGATGCTGAGCTTACTGCCGGCCAACGCGCTCAGCTTCTGGCGAATATTGCTGATGTGCACGTCCACGCTGCGGTCATAGGCCTCACGCGGGCGCCCCAGCCCCTTCTCGGACAGCTCGTCCTTCGACACCACGCGATCCGGCGCGCGCAGCAACAGCTCCAACAGATTGAATTCCGAAGCGGTCAGATCAAACGCCTTACCGCGCCATTCGCTGCTGCGGGTTGAAGGGTTCAGCGTCAGCTCGCCGAAGCTGATAGCGGCTTCGTCGTCCGCCTCTTGCGGCCGCTCTTCGAAACGGCGCAGCACCGCGCGCAGACGCGCCACCAATTCGCGCGGGTAGCACGGTTTGGGCATGTAATCGTCGGCGCCCATCTCCAGGCCAATCACCCGATCGATGTTGTCACCTTTGGCGGTCAGCATGATGATCGGCAGCCGGCTCTTTTTACGTACGTCCCGCAGCACGTCAATGCCGCTCATGTCCGGCAGCATGATGTCGAGGATCATCGCGGTATAGTCGCCCGACAGCGCGCCCTCTATCCCCGCCTTGCCCGTCAGCACTAGCGTGGCATCGAAGCCTTCGCCGGTCAGGTATTCGCTCAGCATGGTGCCAAGCTCCAGGTCATCGTCGACCAGTAAAATTTTCATGCCTTGCTCCTTCACCGATTTTCGTTATTTTCCCGCCAATTTCGCCGGCCCGCAGCCGGTTTTACTCAATCCTTACACATCGCTCTTGGCGTCTCTCCACCGTTATTGTGGCCGCTGCCGCGCAATTTCTCTACTTCAGTCATGGCATTGGCGCACGAGCAAGCGGCAGCTACCACGCAAGCGGGGCTGCCGTCTGTCGAAAGGAAAGGGGGAAAGATTCTCCCGACGGAACACACCGCCGGGAAGGAGCGATCAGTCGAACACGCCGGTAGAGAGGTAACGGTCGCCGCGATCGCAAACGATCGCCACCACGACGCTGCCAGGGTGGGCCGCCGCGATGCGCAAGGCGCCGGCTACCGCACCGCCGGAGCTGACGCCGCAGAAAATGCCTTCACGCTGCGCCAACTGGCGCATGGTCTGCTCGGCATCGCCCTGTTCGATATCCAACACCTGATCCACCAGCTCCGGGCGGAAAATCCCCGGCAGGTAAGCAGGCGACCAACGGCGAATGCCGGGGATGCTGCTGCCCTCCGCCGGCTGCAGGCCGACGATCTGCACCTGCGGATTCTGGCTCTTCAGGTAACCGCCCACGCCGGTAATGGTGCCGGTGGTGCCCATGCTGGAAACGAAGTGCGTGATGCGCCCTTCGGTCTGGCGCCAGATCTCCGGGCCAGTGGTGGTGAAGTGGGCATAAGGATTGTCGAGATTGTTAAACTGATCCAGCACCTTGCCCTGCCCCTGGCGCTGCATCTCCAACGCCAGATCGCGCGCCCCTTCCATCCCCTGCTCACGGCTGACCAGGATCAGTTCCGCACCGTAGGCGCGCATCGCCGCCTGCCGTTCCAGGCTCATGTTCTCCGGCATCAGCAGCTTCAGCGTATAGCCTTTCAATGCAGCGATCATCGCCAGTGCAATGCCGGTGTTGCCGCTGGTAGCCTCGATCAGCACGTCGCCGGGCTTGATCTCCCCGCGCAGCTCCGCCTGCTGGATCATCGCCAACGCGGCGCGATCCTTCACCGATCCCGCCGGGTTATTGCCTTCCAGTTTGACCCATACTTCGCTGCCCGCCTGGGCGGCCAGCCGTTGCAGTTTTACCAGCGGGGTATTCCCGATGCATTGTTCGAGCGTTGTCACGATCTTTGCCTGTGTGTTGGTGTGCGTAAAGTAAAAAGGCAACCCTGGGGTTGCCTTGAAAAAAAGGGCTGTTAAAACCTATCAGGCGCTTTTGGCTAACGCAACAGGTTGCAGCAGTTGATCGCCGGCATACAGCCGCGCATTGAGGCTGCCGACGTAATAACGGCCGCCGCGCACCGGCGTGGCGTTGCCTTCCGGCAGCACTATGCTTATCGGTTCCTGATGCCAGCCGATCGGCTGCACCGTCAGCTGCCAGAAATGGCCGCGCGGGCTGACTTCCAGCACCTGAACCGGCAGCGGGCAACGTTCGCTGCTTTCGGTCGCCACTTCCATTTCCCACGGGCGCAGGAACAGATCGACGCTGCCCTGGTGCATCGGCTGGAACGACAGCGGCCACTGATGCGCGCCGACGAACAGCTGGGAGCCGCGAATTTCGCCGTTCAGGCGGTTCACTTCCCCCATGAATTCCAGCACGAAGCGGCTGGCCGGCTCGCGCATAATCTCCTCCGGCGAGCCAACCTGTTCGATATTACCCTGGCTCATCACCACGATGCGGTCGGCCACTTCCATCGCCTCTTCCTGATCGTGGGTGACGAATACGCTGGTGAACTTCAGCTCTTCGTGCAGTTGGCGCAGCCAGCGACGCAGCTCTTTACGCACCTGCGCATCCAGCGCGCCAAACGGCTCGTCCAGCAGCAGAATTTGCGGTTCCACCGCCAGGGCGCGCGCCAGCGCCACGCGCTGTTTCTGGCCGCCGGACAGCTGCGACGGGTAGCGATTGGCCAAATGGCCAAGCTGCACCATGTCCAGCAACTGAGTGACTTTCTGTTTGATCGCCGCGGCGTTCGGCCGCTCGCGGCGTGGCAGCACGGTCAGGCCGAAGGCGATGTTGTCGAACACCGTCATGTGGCGGAACAGCGCATAGTGCTGAAACACGAAACCCACGCGCCTGTCGCGTGCATGCATGTGGCTGACGTCGGTGCCGTGGAAGCCCAGCTTGCCGCCGCTCTGGCTTTCCAGCCCGGCGATGATGCGCAGCAGCGTGGTCTTGCCGGAACCGGACGGCCCGAGCAGCGCCACCATCTCGCCGGAAGCAATATCGAGCGAGATATCGTTCAATACCTTGGTGCGACCGAAGTACTTGTTGATGCCGTTAATCTCAATGCTCATGATTTTCCTCCCGCTCGAGACGCGCGTTTTGACGTTCCAGACGCCACTGCAGCGCACTCTTCAAAAATAGGGTAACGATCGCCATCAGGGTCAACAGCGCGGCAGCGGTAAAGGAACCGACGGTGTTGTAATCCTGCTGCAACAGCTCGACCTGCAGCGGCAGACTGTAGGTTTCTCCGCGAATCGAACCGGACACCACCGACACCGCGCCGAACTCGCCGATGGCGCGTGCGTTGGTCAGCACCACGCCATACAGCAGCGCCCAGCGAATATTGGGCAGCGTCACGCGGCGGAACATCTGCCAGCCGGACGCCCCCAGCAGAATGGCGGCCTCGTCTTCCTGGCTGCCCTGGCTGAGCATCATCGGCACCAGCTCGCGCACCACGAAGGGACAGGTGACGAAAATAGTCACCAACACCATGCCCGGCCAGGAGAACATGATCTGGATGTTATGCGCATCCAGCCAGCCGCCCAGCAGGCCGTTGCTGCCGTAAAACAGCAGGTAAATCAGCCCCGCCACCACCGGTGAAACGGCGAACGGGATATCGATCAGCGTCAGCAGCAGCTGGCGGCCGGGGAAGGTGAAACGCGTCACCAGCCACGCCAGCAACGTGCCGAACACCAGGTTAAACGGCACGGTAATCAGCGCGATCAAGACCGTCAGCCAAATGGCGTGCAGCATGTCCGGATCGAGCAAGTTGCTCCACATCGCGCCGAATCCTTTGGAAAAGGCCTCGGCGAAAATCGACATCATCGGCACCACCAGCAGCAGCACCGAGAACAGCGTTCCGATGGCGATCAGCGTCCACTTGCCCCAGTTAACGCGTGGGCGCTCGGCGCCGTTGAAGGCGGAAACATCAGCCATCAGTGCCCTCCTCCCAAACGTCTGCCGAAGCGGCTTTGCAATACGTTAATGCTGAACAGCAGCAGCAGCGACGCCGCCAGGATCACCGAGGCGATGGCGCTGGCCGCCGGGTAATCGAACTCCTGCAAACGCACAAAAATCATCAGCGAGGTCACTTCCGTCTTCCAGGCGATGTTGCCGGCGATGAAAATCACCGCGCCGAACTCGCCCAGGCTACGGGTAAAGGAGATGGCGGTGCCGGCCAGCAGTGCCGGCGCCACCTCGGGCAGCACCACGCGGCGAAAACTCTGCCAGCGCGTGGCGCCCAGCGTCTCGGCCGCCTCTTCGTATTCCGGCCCCAGCTCTTCCAGCACCGGCTGCACGGTGCGCACCACAAACGGCAGGCTGGTGAACGCCATCGCTACCGCGATCCCGAGCCAGGTAAAGGTAACCTTGATGTCGAAGTGCGCCAGCCACTGACCGTACCAGCCGGTGGTAGAAAACAGCCCCGCCAGCGTCAGGCCGGCCACCGCCGTCGGCAGCGCGAACGGCAGATCGATCAGGCCATCCAGCAGCGAACGGCCGGGAAAACGGTAGCGCGTCAGGATCCAGGCCATCAGCATGCCGAACACCGCATTGAACAGGCTGGCAACGCCGGCCGCCAGCAGCGTCACTTTATACGCCGCCACCACCTGCGGGTTGGCTATCACTTCCCAATATTGCGCCAGGCTCATCTGCGCCAGCTGCATCACCAACGCACTGAGCGGCAGCAGCAGGATCAAACAGGTATAAAACAGGCTGCTGCCGAGGCTGAGGCCAAATCCGGGCAGCACCCGCTTACTGGACGACAACGCCAACATTTACTTGCGCCCTGCCGCTAACAGCTGATCCAGCTCGCCGCCGGTGGCGAAATGGGTTTTCATCACCTGCGGCCAGCCGCCAAATTGATCTTCCACCCGGAACAGTTGGGTGTCCGGGAATTGCCCCTTGGCCGCCGCCATCGCTTTCTGGTCATACACGCGGTAGTAGAAGCTGGTGATCACCTGCTGCGCCGCCGGGCTGTAGAGATAGTTCAGATAGGCTTTGGCCGCCTGTTCGGTGCCGTTGCGCTCGACGTTTTTGTCGACCCAGGCCACCGGGAACTCCGCCAGAATATCGACCGGCGGCACGATCACTTCGTACTTGTCTTCACCGTATTGCTTGCGGATGTTGTTCACTTCGGACTCGAAGCTGATCAGCACGTCGCCCAAACCGCGCTCGACGAAGGTGGTGGTCGCGCCGCGGCCGCCGGTATCGAACACCAGCACGTTCTTCAGGAAACGGGTCATGAAGGCACGGGTCTTGGCCGCATCATTGCCGTCGGCCTGGCTGGCGGCGCCCCAGGCGGCCAGATAGGTGTAACGGCCGTTGCCGGAGGTTTTCGGGTTCGGGAACACCAGTTTCACGTCGTCACGCACCAGATCGTTCCAGGTGTGGATGCCCTTCGGGTTGTCCTTGCGCACCAGAAACGCCATGGTGGAATAGAACGGCGAGCTGTTGTTCGGCAGGCGCGACTGCCAGTCCGCCGGGATCAGCTGCCCGCGATCGTGCAGGATCTGTACGTCGGTGACCTGGTTGTAAGTCACCACGTCAGCACGCAGGCCCTGCAGGATCGCCAGCGCCTGCTTCGACGAGCCGGCGTGCGATTGTTTGATGGTCAGCTTGTCGTTCGGATGCTGTTGATTCCACTGCTGTTCAAAGCCGGGATTCAGCGCGACGAACAATTCACGGGAAACGTCATAAGAGCTGTTCAGCAATTCCGCCGCCGACGCGGCGCCGCTCGCCAACAGCGCAGCCGCCAGCCAACCTTTCAGCACGAGATTTTTAACCCGGTTTTGTTTCATTCTGCACCTTATCACTGAGTCATTCCTTCAGGCTTTCGCCTTATTGACGACCAGTGTATTTATAACTCGGTGCGGAGCTGTAACGCTTTTATATACCGTTTGGTGATTTACAAGCATCAAACGCTATAAGGCAGGGAATGCGAGGCGTTTTCGGGACGGAAAAACGGGCCGAAGCCAGGTGCACCGGCTTCGGCAACGGCGTCAAAGTGACAGCAGGCGCGTTAGCGATGGCGCAAAGTAGTAGCTGCCGGTGACCGCACGGCTGAAACGCAGCATCGCGTCGCGTTTGCCGTCCAGATCGCCGAACATGCTTAGCAGCTGCTGCTCGATATTGTGCAGGCGCGCGCAATAGGCAATGAAGAACAGGCCGTGCTTGCCGCTAGCGGTGCCGTAAGGCAAGCTCTGGCGCAGAATTTTCAGGCCCTTGCCATTCTCTTTCAGATCGACGCGGCTGACATGGGAGGTATCCGGGCGCTGATCCGCAGGCAGTTCTTCGCTGTCGTGCTTGGTGCGGCCGATGATCTGCTCCTGCTGCTCGGTGGTAAAGCGCTGCCACTGGCGCAGGTTGTGCTCGTAACGTTGCACCAGCACGTAGCTGCCGCCTGCGTCCTCTTCGCCTTCGGCGATCGTCGCCACTGCCGGGCGCTGATCGCCCTGCGGGTTTTCGGTGCCGTCGATGAAGCCGCTCAGATCGCGCTCTTCCACCCAACGGAAACCGTGGGTTTCCTCTTCAATCTTGATGACGTTGCCGAACGCCGCCAGCGCGGCCTGCGCCAGCGTGAAGTTGACGTCGTGACGCAGCGACTGGATGTGGATCAGCATATCGCGTTGGGTGGCCGGCGCCAGCCCTTTGCCGAGCGGCGTGAACGGCTTCAGCTCTTTCGCCCCCTGGCCGCTGGAGAGATCGTGCCAAACGTCGTAGCCGAAAGCGATCACCGCGCCAAGGCGCGCATCGGGGAACTGCTGCTGCAGCTCGCTCAGCGTCTGACAAAACTGCTTGCAGCCCTGGCGCAAGTCGGCGAATTCGCCCTGTACGCTGGCTTCCATAAAAATGGCGAAACGGCAGTGCTCCAGCAAAATGCCGCTCTGAACCTGTGTCATGTTGTTATCCTCGATACCAGAATCCGGCAACAGGTAAGGTATGGCGGTTGACGCGCGGGTTCCCTGTTACAAACGCGCGCTATCATACCGCAAGCACGGGCGATTGCCTTGCAGCAGCGCAAAGAAAATAGGGGTAATGGCTTGAAAAGGCAGGCGCCGTGAACCGGCGCCCGTTGAACGCATTACTGCTGCGGCTTGGCGTGCCAGATGATTTTGCTGACCGTCCAACTTTTCAGGGTGTCGTCCGGCGGAATGATATCCTGCGCCCCGGCCCACTTGCCGCTGAAGATGTAGGTGACGTACTTGCTCTGCTCCGCCACGCACTCCACTTTACCGGCGTCTTCGCCGCTGCCCGGTTTACAGGAGCCGAACGCCTTGCTGTACATGTCGCCGAACGGCGTGCCGAGCTTGTTGCCCCACTCCGTCGCCACTTTCGGATCCAGCACGTCCACCCGCTGCAGGCGCCCCTTCGGTTCGCCGGTGATCACCAGCTTCACCTCGTCGCCGGACAGCGCCTGGTAGTAAGAGACGATCTGGCCGTTGTTGGTCGCCATGCCGCCGCGCAGACGGTAGTTGCCGTCCAGCCCGTCGTTGATGGCGCTTTCCGACATCGGCGTGCCGGCGTTGAGCTTGCCGACGCCCTTGGCGCCGACCTCCAGGCTGCTGCCGAACCAGTTGAACGGCGACAGGCTGGACCAGGAGAAATTGGACATGCTCGAACAGCCGGTCAATAACAGCGGAAGCCCTAACAGCAGGGGGCGAATATTCATCTCTAGCTCCTTAAACATCAATGGCACGGGGCGGTAACCCGCCCCTGCCGCACTCGGCGTTTTGCTGCGTGCCAGCCTCTCACAACGGCCCGCACTACGCCAACGGTTGCCAGCTTGGAGTGCGGAAAATGCGAAAAGTGCCGCACTTCTCGGCAATTAGTCGGCGTGCTCCACCGGCGCGAAACAGGCTTTCAGACGCGCATTCAACAGCAGATAGCTCAGCGCGAGCGCATCGAGCAGCGCCAGCGTCAGTTCCAGCCCCGGCGCATCGCCGTCCTGGCGCCACAGGCTGAACAACGCGCCGCAGAGCGACGCCAGCACGGAGATAACCAGCCCCCAGCGCCAGCCGCGCCACAGCCGCGGCCATTGATGGCGACGGCCGCTCAGCAAAAACGCCAGCGCTGCCGGCAAGCCGAGCAACATGCCGTACCAAAAACGTTGGGTATCCGGATAAAACAGCGCCAGCAAGCTTTCGCCCTGTTCACGCGAAACGCCGGCCATCACGAACAGCAGCCAGGTGCGCGCCTGCAGAATCAGCACGGCCCAAAATCCCAGCGGCAGTCGCAGCGCGCCGTGCTGGTCGTAATCGTCCGGGGAAAACCGGGGTGAGAATGGCTTCAACGATCGTTCCTTGCCAACAGAATAAAGACTATGGCTACAGATGGGCGCCGGCGATGGGAATTTCAATATGTCGGCTTAAGAAGCTCTTAAGATCGGCGTGTTTTAATGCTTATCACTAAGCAAGCAACCCGATATCAGCGGGATGTGATTTTCGATAACAATAAGGAAGCGCAACATGAAAAAACTGACTCTGGCCGCTCTGATCGCGCTGTGCAGCGCACCGGTACTGGCGCAACAAGGCGGGTTCCTCGATCCGGCCGCGCCGCAGGCCCAAACGCAAACCACCGCACAAGGTGGTTTCGCCGGCCCCAGCGCAGCGCTGACCACCGTGGACAAGGTGAAATCGCTGAGCGACGACACCTGGGTGATGCTGCAGGGCAACATCGAGCAGCGCATCGGCGACGAAACCTATACTTTCCGCGACGCCACCGGCACCCTGACGGTCGATATCGATCGCAAACGCTGGAACGGCCAAACCGTTACGCCGAAAGACAAGGTGCAGTTGGAAGGCAAAGTGGATAAAGACTGGAACAGCCTCGAAGTGGACGTGAAAACCGTCAAAAAGCTGCCGTAATGCACTGCGTCGGGCGGTGCAACACCGCCGCCCGACGCGCGATCAATATTCCTGATCTTCGATCAGCCGCTTGCCCAGGCTGGTGATGCCCTGGATCTCGTAGCCGAGCTTCTCGTACATCTCGACCACCGTGTCGTTGTCTTCGCGCACCATAATCTGGATCTTCGGGCAGCCACGGGCGATCAGCTTCTTCTCCAGACGATTGATCAACGCATTGGCGATGCCGCGTCCGCGATAGTCGGGATGCACCCCGAGGTAATACGCCGAGCCGCGGTGGCCGTCATAGCCGCCCATCACCGAACCGACCACTTCGCCGCCGACTTCCGCCACCAGGAACAGCTCAGGATCGTGGTTCAGCTTGCGCTCGATGTCCATTTCCGGATCGTTCCAGGGCCGCAGCAGATCGCAGCGCTCCCACAGGGTAATGACTTCTTCAAAGTCGTCTTGTCGAAATACGCGAATTTCCATCGATGTTGGCCGCTGTTAATTAAGGTGTTTATCTGATTATCGCGTGATTATTCACTTACGCAATATCAAACTGCGATTTACCGCGCTATTTACCCGGAAATCGCCGGTAACAGGCGTAATAAATGGAAATAGTTATCGGGTCGATTAATGATTATCAATACGATATAACGTCGCAAAATAGAAACGTCGATGGAGCGTTGCGTAATGAAAAAGCAGGGTAAACAATTCCTCAATTTTAAGCCGCTTGCCGTTTCCCCGACGCGACGCCAACTTTTGCTTTCCGGCCTGGCGGTCGCGCTGTTCGGCGTGAAAAGCCACAGCGCCAAGGCGGAAGGCATGCTGCGCAATCAGCACAGCAAACCGGCGGCGAAACCGGCCGGCGGCAAAAAGCGGGTGATGATCGATCCTGGCCACGGCGGCATTGACTCGGGCGCGGTCGGCCACGAAGGTTCGCAGGAAAAACACATCGTGCTGGAAATCGCCAACCACGTGCGCCGTTTTCTGCATGAGCATGACCACGTCGAGGCGCGCCTGACGCGCGAAGAAGACGAGTTCATTCCGCTGTTCCAGCGGGTGGAGATCGCCCACCAGCACCAGGCCGATCTGTTCATTTCGATTCACGCCGACGGTTTTACCAGCCCGTCGGCCTCCGGCGCTTCGGTGTTCGCCCTCTCCAACCGCGGCGCCAGCAGCGCCATGGCGCGCTACCTGTCCAACCGTGAAAACGCCGCCGACGACGTGGCGGGCGGCAAGTACAAGGATCAGGACAACTACCTGCAGCAGGTGCTGTTCGATCTGGTGCAAACCGACACCATCAACAACAGCCTGACGCTCGGCCGCCACGTGCTCGGCCAAATTCGCCCGGTGCACCATCTGCACAGCGACAGCACCGAACAGGCGGCGTTCGCGGTGTTGAAATCCCCGTCCATTCCCTCGGTGCTGGTGGAAACCTCGTTCATCACCAACCCGAACGAAGAGCGGCTGCTGGGCACCACCGCGTTTCGCGAGAAAATCGCCCGCGCCATCGCGGACGGCATCGTCAACTTCTTCGACTACTTCGACGCCCACCAGCGCAAACCCCGCTGATGCCGCGGGCGGCGAATAAGAGTATACTCAGCGCCTTGTTCAGCCAGACGCTATAAAGACCCCGCATGAGTTTACCTAACATCGCTGAAGTAAAATCCTTCCTGCTGGCGCTGCAGGATCATATCTGCGTGCAGCTCGCCCAGGCCGACGGCGGCGCCGTGTTCACCGAAGACCAATGGACGCGTGAAGAAGGCGGCGGTGGCCGCAGCCGCGTGTTGACCAACGGCGCGGTGTTTGAACAGGCGGGGGTTAACTTCTCGCACGTCTCCGGCGCCACCCTGCCGGCCTCGGCCACCGCGCACCGTCCGGAACTGGCCGGGCGCAGCTTCCAGGCGATGGGCGTCTCGTTGGTTATCCATCCGCTCAGCCCTTACGTGCCCACCAGCCACGCCAACGTGCGTTTCTTCATCGCCGAAAAACCGGGCGAAGCGCCGGTGTGGTGGTTCGGCGGCGGCTTTGATCTGACGCCGTTCTACGGCTTCGAAGAGGATGCCGTGCACTGGCACCGCACCGCGGCCGATCTGTGCGCGCCGTTCGGCGACGAGGTCTACCCGAAATATAAACAGTGGTGCGACGATTACTTCTTCATCAAGCACCGCAACGAAGCACGCGGCATCGGCGGCCTGTTCTACGACGATCTGAACACCCCGGACTTCGACCACTGCTTCGCCTTCACCCGCGCGGTGGGCCAGGGCTTCCTCGACGCCTACCTGCCGATCGTCGAAAAACGTAAGGCCTTGACCTGGGGCGAGCGCGAGCGCCAGTTCCAGCTGTACCGCCGCGGCCGCTACGTGGAGTTCAACCTGGTGTGGGATCGCGGCACGCTGTTCGGGCTGCAAACCGGCGGGCGCACCGAGTCCATTCTGATGTCGATGCCGCCGCTGGTGCGTTGGGAGT
Organism: Serratia sp. OLAL2; assembly: GCF_002752475.1. Classification (NCBI taxonomy): domain Bacteria; kingdom Pseudomonadati; phylum Pseudomonadota; class Gammaproteobacteria; order Enterobacterales; family Yersiniaceae; genus Serratia; species Serratia sp. OLAL2. The sequence goes on from NZ_MSTL01000011.1 coordinate 32,342, forward strand.
ATAACTACCAGCCGGAAGGCGACAGCCCGGAAGCGGCGCTGGAGCGCGATTTCCTGCCGGTGCGCGACTGGCTGCAGGAGGCGAAATGATGCAGGTTTGGGTCGATGCAGACGCCTGTCCGAACGTAATCAAAGAGGTACTGTTCCGCGCCGCCGATCGTACCGCCATCACCGTGACGCTGGTGGCGAACCAACCGCTGCGCACGCCGCCGTCGAAGTACATCCGTTCGCTGCAGGTGGCGGCCGGCTTCGACGTGGCCGACAACGAGATCGTGCGCCGCTGCGAAGCGGGCGATCTGGTGATCACCGCCGACATTCCGCTGGCGGCGGAGGTGATAGAGAAAGGCGCGGTGGCGCTGAACCCGCGCGGCGAACGCTATACGCCGGACACCATTCGCGAGCGCCTCAACATGCGCGATTTTATGGATACCCTGCGCGCCAGCGGCATTCAGACCGGCGGCCCGAACGCCCTGAACCAGCGCGACCGCCAGCAGTTCGCCAACGAGCTGGACAAATGGCTACTGCAGGCGAAACGGGCGCAGTGACTGCGCCCTGTTCTGCTGCGGTTTAGAAGCGCACCTCCCCGCCGAAGATATAAGTCCGCCCACGGGCGGTGTTGGTCGGCGTGAAGTCCTGCGACTGCGAAGGCAGCGAGTTCATCTTGTTCAGCGCGTCCGAGTAGTCTTTGTCCATCAGGTTTTGCACGCTGAGCTTCAGCAACAGATTACGATTCACCTGATAGGTGCCGTACAGATCGATAATGGTCGGAATATGCGGCGCCGGCTCCTTCATCAACTGTTCGTTTTCATCGCGAATGGAATCAGGCGACAGGCGCACCGCTTTGCCGGTGTATTTCACCACCCCGCCCAGCGTCAACGTCTCGTCCAGCAGGCGCACCCCGCTGTCAAGCGTGAAGTAGAACTCCGGCAGTTCGCTGACATCGCCCGCGCCGAATTCGTTGCTGGCCTGGTTGGTCGGCTGGGAGGTATGCTCCTTGCTTAACGACAGCTTGGTGAAGGCGAAACCGGCGTCGTACAGCGCTTCAAGCTCCACCCCGCGCATTTTGACCGGTTCGGGGGCGTTGCTGTACATGGTCATGCTGACGTTGACGTCCGCGTCATCCCACTCTTCCTGCGTCGCCTGCGAACGGTTGCACTTCTGGCGATTTTTACACACCAGGTAGGATTGGCTGGAAATGTAGTTTTTGATTCTTGTTTCGAAATAGACCGCTTTCAGCTGGAAACTGTCCTGCTTGAACAACAGATCGTGAGCATTGGCGTTGAACCCGCCCTGCCAGGTCTCCGCTTTTTCGCCCTTCAGGAACGGGTTCATCGACTGGCCGCCGCTGTTGGCGAAGAACACCTCCTGGATATTCGGCCCGCGCATCGACTTGCTGTAGCTGACGAACGGCTGCAGCCACGGCGTCACCTGCGCCGACAGCATGACCGACGGATTGAAACCCTGTTCATTGCGAGTGATATTGCTGGCCCCCTGCGGGAAGCACTCTACACGTTCGTCACAGGCCGGCTTATAGCCGGAGAGGCGATAGGCGGTGTAGTTCAGATCGAAATTCCCCTGCCAGATGCCGTAGTTGGCCTGCAACCCGCTGTACAGGCTGGAGATATCTTGTTTGCCGGCAATGCCCACCGGCATGCTTTCCGCCTGATTGTCATCCGTCACCAAGCCAGAGGCCTTTTTCTTATACTCGTTGCGCACCAGCTTGCCGCCGTAGCTGAAGGCGAAATCGACGTCCTGCAGGCTGAAACGGCTGGTGTTGTTGATATCCAGCGCATCGGAGATGTTTTTCGCTGTGCTGTCGCTGAACCCCGCCATGTTGTCGGACATGAACTTTTGCTCGCCGCGGCTGGTACTGGCGGTCAAGTTGAAATCGATCAGTTCCGAGAACGGCGCGTAGTGGTATTTGAGGTAGAAATCGTCGCTGTCGATGTGCCGGCGGGTGATTTTATTCTGGTAGCTGCGCGCCGACAGTTCGATGCTGTTGAAGGCATCCGGCTTGATGTCCACCTTGAACAGCTGGGATTTCGGGTTCTGGCGGTAGGTTTTATCGACGTTGAACATCTCGCTGTCGAAACCGGCGCCGTTTTTGTAGTTGGAGGTGATGGAACTGCCGCTGATCGCCGCCATCGCCCCCAGGCTGCCGCCGTCGGCAAAGGCGGCGGTTTTGGCGCCCACGGCGATCATGCCGCTGCGGCCGATGCCGTTATTGCCCACCGAGAATTTGGTGCGCACGCCGAACGGGTTGTCGGAAAACACCACATCGTCCACGCCGATGGTGCGGAAATTGGCGCTGCCCGCCAGGGCATTCACCCCAGCGGATCCGGTGGCGTTGCCGCGCGCCACGTCGACGCCGACGATAAAGTTAGGATCGATCAGCGCCCCGAACTGGCTGGTGGGCAATCCCCCATGCGCTGCATCGCTCGGCGAATTGCCGTAGTAGTTTTGCGTGATGCCGTCGACCATGGTGTTGACCCGGCCGAAACCGCTCAGGCCGCGAATATTGACGCTGACCGATCCCTGGCCGGGATCGATCTGGGTATAGGTGCCCGGCATGCTGCGCAGAATGCTGTCCACCGACTCCAGATTTTTGTTTTCATCGCGCGAGCTGAACGCGCCCGGCCGAGCCAACGCCTCTTTTTCGCTGCTCTTGCCGCTGTCGGCGGCCGAGACGTTGAGCGGGCTGAACGCCACACTGCCTTTATTATTTTCCGCCTGTTCCTGCGCGGCCGCAGCCGGCCCGTACAGCGCCAGTCCCGCGCCGATCAGGCTCGCTATCATTTTGATTTTCATATATCCCCAGAAATAGCCAATAAGGTTTGATGGCCGACAATGCCCAGCAAAAAGCCCGCCGAAAGCGCGGTAAAAGGTTGTTATTGTTTTATTGCGCCGCAGCGTGCTGCGGCGCTAAAGGTTATTTCTGCGCCTGCCGGTCCGCCGACAGAATAAAGGCGTACTCCAGCGCGCCGTTTTCCAGCCGCGCCAGGCGGCCCGATTTGCCGCCGTGGCCGGCGGTCATGTCGGTGGAGAGCAGCAGCAGCGAATCGCCCTGCTTGAAACGCCGCAGCTTCGCCACCCATTTGGCCGGCTCCCAATACTGCACCTGCGAGTCGTACAGACCGCTGGTGACCAGCAGGTTCGGGTAATGCTGCCGGCGCACGTTGTCGTACGGGCTGTAGGATTTCATCAGCGCATAGGCGGCCGGCTGGTGCGGGTTGCCCCACTCCTCGTACTCGCCGGTAGTCAGCGGAATGCTGTCGTCCAGCATGGTAGTCACCACGTCGACGAACGGCACCTGCGCCACCACCGCGTTGTACAGCTGCGGCGCCTGATTGATCACCGCCCCCATCAGCAAGCCGCCGGCGCTGCCGCCCATGGCGTAGATGCGCCCCGGTTGGCCGTAGCCGTCTTTGATCAGCGCCTGGGTGGCGTCGATGAAGTCGTTGAAACTGTTCGGTTTGTGCGTCAGCTTACCCTGTTTGTACCAGCTCTGCCCCAGCTCGCCGCCGCCGCGCACGTGGATCAGCGCATAGACGAAGCCGCGATCCAGCAGGCTGATGCGGTTGGCGCTGAACGCCGGATCCATGCTCATGCCGTAAGCGCCATAGCCGTACACCAGCAGCGGGTTATGCCCGTTTTTGAACAGCGATGTGCGGTACACCAGCGAGACAGGCACCTTCACGCCATCGCGCGCCGTGACCCAGATACGCTCGCTGTGATACAGGCTGGGATCGACGCCTTTCACCTCCTGCTGCTTCAGCAGGGTGCGCTCGCCCTTATTCAGATCCCACTCATAGGTGCGGGTCGGCGTGGTCATCGCCGAATAGCCGTAGCGCAAGCGATTGCTGTCCGGCTCCGGGTTATAGCCCAGCCAGGCCATGTAGCTGGCGTCGTCGAACGGGATGGCGCGCTCGGTTTTGCCGTCCCAGCTGATTTGCCGCAGCTGCACCAGCCCGTTGGCGCGCTCCTGCACCACCAGCCAGTCGCGGAACAGGCTGAAGCTTTCCACCTCGTGCTGCGCCTGCGGTGCGATCAGCGTCTGCCACGGTTTGCCCGCCGCCGCCGTGCGGTACAGGCCGAAGTTCGGATCCTGATGGTTGGAACGCAGGTAGAACTCGCCGCGGTAGTGATCGAGGTAATACTCGCGGCCGTTCTGCCGGGCAGCGAACAGCTGCGGCTCGCGCTGCGGCTGGTTGGCGTCGATCAGGCGCACTTCGGAGGTGGTGTTGCCGCTGATGGTCAGAATCAGGTAATCGCGCGAGGACGAGCGGCCGAGGCTGAGGTAGAACGCCGGATCGTTCTCCTGGTACACTAGCTTATCTTCCGCCGTCGGCGTCCCGTACCGATGCCGGTAGACCTGGTACGGCAACAGCGTTTGCGGGTGGTTGCGCACGTAGAACAGGGTTTGGTTGTCGTTGGCCCACACCATATTGCCGGAGGTGTTTTCCAGCGTTTCCGGCGACCAACGCTCACTGTCTATCTCGCGCAGGGAGATGCGGTATTGGCGACGGCCCTGCAGATCTTCGGCTACCGCCAGGCGGCGGTTGTCCAGGCTGACGTCCATCGCCCCCAGGCGGTAATAGGCGTGGCCGGCCGCGCGCTGATTGGCGTCCAGCAAGGTTTGCCACGGCGCGTCGGCGGTGAGCGCCTGGCGATGATACAGTGCGAAATCTTTACCGGCGGCGTAGCTTTCCTGGTAGCGATAGCCGTTGAGCTGATACGGCACCGAACGATCGTCAGGGCTCATGCGGCCCAGCATCTCCTGATACAGCGTGGCGCGCAGCTTCTGGTACGGCGCCATCATCTGCTCGGTATAACGGTTCTCCGCCTTCAGGTAGTCCAGCACCTTCGGTTCTTTTCGGCTGTCGTCGCGCAGCCAGTAGTAATCGTCGGTGCGCGTCTCGCCGTGGGCCGTCAGCGCTTTCGGCGCGCGTTCCGCCAACGGCGGCTGCGGTTGCGCTAACGCACCGCCGGCGACGCCTAAATAAAGCCAAAGCGCGGCCGCGATGCGACGGCGCGAGGTAGATAACAGCGGATTCATAATCCCTCACGAAGTTTGAAGAGGCGCACGACGACGATGCGGCGCCTGCGGGCATTAACGGCGGGCATTCAGCTCCGCCAGATTGAAATCGATCGGCATCGTCACTTTGACGGCTCCCTGCTGCAGCATCTCCGGCGGCGGCGGCGGCAACGGCTGGGCGCGCGACACCACCGCCACCGCTTCCCGATCCAGCGACGCGGTGCCGGAACGCACCTGCAGCACGACGTTCGAGACCCGTCCCTGCGCGTCAACGCTGAAACTGACCTGCGGCATGCCGCTGCGCCGGCGGCTGCGGGCATCCAAAGGGTAATCCTTGATGCGGTTCAGTTTGCCTTTTACCAGGCTCTCCCACGACAGTTTGGCCTGCGCATTGCTGTTGGCGTCGCTGTTGATCGGGGCGGCGGTCTGGTGGGAGATCGTCTGCGCCTGCGGCGCGGCGGCGCTGGACGCGGCGGCATTGCGCGTCTCTTTGGCCTGTTCTTGCGGCTTCGGCTGCGCTTTTTGCGGGGGACGGTGTTCAGCGCGCTTCTTCTGCGCCGTCACGATTTTTGCTTTATCGGCGCGCGCCAGCTTGGGCAGATCCGGCTGTTGCTGCTGCTCCGCGGGCTGCGCCGCGGCGGATTCCGCCTGCTGCACGCCCAGCGGCAGCGGCTTGCTTTCCGGCGCTTCAATCTGCGCCGCCCAGCTCATCATCACCGCCGGCGGCGGCAGTACCACCGGCTCCAGCGCCGTCTGCGGCCAGTAAAACAGCAGCACCAACGCCGCGTGCGCCGCCAGGGCGAGCAGCAGGCCGCGCGCCCAGCGCGGCTGCGGCAGTTCAAAGGCCGGGAGGGAGTAAGACTGACTTAACATAGGGGCATTAGCTTGCTTAATTGCGAATGATTGCAGATCACATTTACTAATGATAATCATTTGCAACTATAATTAACACCCCTTTTCACTCTCTTAACGTATTCATTTCACTGATGGTGTGATCCACAGGTAGTCTGCGGTGTTCGCATCGACCTGTACGCCCGGTTCCGCCAGCATCAGCACCGTCGGCACCGCCGCCGGTTGCAGATCCCGCACGTGCAGCGGCACGCCCACCGATTTGGCGGCGTGATAACCACCGGCGATCAACAACGCGGGCATGGGCGCCGCCAGCAGACGTTCCGCCATGCGCCGATCGCGCTGCTGCTGGATCGCCAGCATCGCGTGCAGCTGATCGGCCTCAATCTGGCCGCCGTGCGAAGTGCGGATGGTCTCTTCCAGCGCCTTGCGCACCGCCGGCTGCGCCGATAGCTGCCCCGCCGGGAACTGCGGCTGCTGATAGAACGCCGTAATCTCGCTGCGATCCAGGTTGGCCGACCACAGCGGGTAAGGCGCGCGCATCGCCGCCATCGTCACCCCGCCATACAGCTCCCACTTCCAGCCCGGCTGCCAGGCGATCAGCTCCGCTACGCGGCCGTCACGCACCGTGGGATCGCTCTGCAGCCACTGTTTGACCTTGTCGACCTGCGCCTGCTGGTTCGGGTTGATCATCTCCATCAGCACGCTGCCCTGCGGCCGCCTTTGCGGCAGCTGCTGCACCAGCCATTGCTCAATCTGATGGTGGTAAGGATTGTCATGCTTTTCCCCCAGGATCACCCGCGGCTGCTGCGCCAATCGCGTCAACAGCTGCTCCGGCGTCAGGGTCGCGCCGCTGTGCAGATCGGTAATGTTACCCAGCTTGTCGATGTTGCCGGCCGACGTTTTCACCGGCGTTTGGCTGCAGGCGCCGAGCGCCAACGCCGCCAATAAAATCAGATATCTCATCATGTTGCCCCATTATCGAAAATGGCGACATTATAGATAATAATTATCATTTGCATATAGATTTGGCTTAACGATTTTTTTACGCGGCGATCGCCGGCTGCGCATTGCGTTGAAAAAGCATTGCGGGTATAACCAATAGCCATTCAGATATTTAGACGTCTATACGGATAGATTATTATGCAACCATCGGCACCCGCCGCAGGACAGTTCAAACGCAGCATGAAGGCCCGGCACCTGGTGATGCTGTCGCTGGGCGGCGTGATCGGCACCGGGCTGTTTTTCAACACCGGCTACATCATCTCCACCACCGGCGCGCTCGGCACGCTGCTGGCCTACCTGATCGGCGCGCTGGTGGTGTATCTGGTGATGCTGTGCCTGGGCGAACTGTCGGTGGCGATGCCGGAAACCGGCGCCTTTCACGTCTATGCTTCGCGCTATCTGGGGCCGGCCACCGGCTATGCCGTCGCCTGGCTGTATTGGCTCACCTGGACGGTGGCGCTCGGCTCCAGCCTCACCGCCGCCGGATTCTGCATGCAGTACTGGTTCCCGCAGTCGCCGGTGTGGCTGTGGTGCCTGATCTTCTGCGCGGCCATTTTCCTGCTTAACGTGGTGACCACCCGCTTTTTCGCCGAAAGCGAATTCTGGTTTTCGCTGATCAAAGTGGTGACCATTCTGGCGTTCATCATACTGGGCGGTGCCGCCATGTTCGGTCTTCTGCCGATGAAAGACGGCACGCCGGCGCCGTTCCTGCATAACCTGACCGCTTCCGGCTGGCTGCCGCACGGCACGCTGCCGATCCTGATGACCATGGTGGCGGTGAACTTCGCTTTCTCCGGCACGGAGCTGATCGGCATTGCCGCCGGTGAAACCGAGAACCCGGAAAAAGTCGTACCGCTGGCGATCCGTACCACGGTGATCCGCCTGATGCTGTTCTTTATCGGCACGGTCTTCGTGCTGGCGGCGTTGATCCCGATGGATCAGGCGGGGATCGTCAAAAGCCCGTTCGTGTTGGTGTTTGAACGCATCGGCGTGCCTTACGCGGCCGATATCTTCAACTTCGTGATCCTGACCGCCATCCTGTCGGCGGCCAACTCCGGCCTGTACGCCTCGGGGCGCATGCTGTGGTCGCTGGCCCACCAGCGCACCCTGCCGGCCTACTTTGCGCGCGTCAATGCGCGTGGCATTCCGATCAACGCCCTGACCTTCAGCATGCTCGGCGGCGTGCTGGCGCTGTTGACCAGCGTGATCGCGCCGGACACGGTGTTTGTTGCCCTGTCGGCGATCTCCGGTTTTGCGGTGGTGGCGGTGTGGCTGAGCATCTGCGCGGCCCACTATGCTTTCCGCCGCGCCTACCTGCGCAGCGGCCAGCCGATAAGCGGCTTGAAATACCGCGCGCCTGGCTACCCGCTGACGCCGATCCTCGGCTTTGCGCTGTGCCTGCTGGCCTGCATCGGGCTGGCGTTCGATCCGGAGCAGCGCATCGCGCTCTACTGCGGGCTGCCGTTCGTCGCCCTGTGCTACCTCACCTATTTCCTGACCCGGCGCGCCGGGCAAAAAAACGCTTTGGGAGAACAACATGTCGGTTAACAACCCTGTCGCCCGCCTGCTGGCCGAACACCCCACGCTGATCCTGGACGGCGCGCTGGCCACCGAGCTGGAAGCGCGCGGCTGCGATCTGACCGATCCGCTGTGGTCGGCCAAGGTGCTGATTGAAAATCCCGAGCTTATCTATCAGATACACCTCGATTATTTCAACGCCGGCGCCCAGTGCGCCATCACCGCCAGCTATCAGGCCACGCCGCAGGGCTTCTTGCGCCGCGGCCTGGATCAGGATCAATCGCTGGCGTTGATCGCCAAAAGCGTGCAGCTGGCGCAACGCGCGCGCCGCGATTATCTGGCCGCGCACCCGCAGGCGGCGCCGCTGCTGATCGCCGGTTCGGTGGGCCCGTACGGCGCCTATCTGGCCGACGGCTCGGAATACCGCGGCGACTACCGGCTGGCGCAGGATGACATGATTGCCTTCCACCGGCCGCGCCTCGCAGCCCTGGCCGCCGCCGGCGTCGATCTGCTGGCCTGCGAAACGCTGCCGTCGTTCACCGAACTGCAGGCGCTGCTGACGCTGCTGCAGGAGTTCCCGACGCTCGGCGCCTGGTTCGCCTTCACCCTTCGCGACAGCCAACATCTCAGCGACGGCACGCCGCTGACGGAGGTCCTGTCCGCGCTGCGCGGCAATCCGCAGGTACTGGCGATCGGCATCAACTGCATCGCGCTGGACAAGGTCGCCCCGGCGCTGCGCCAACTGGGCGCGCTGGCCGACAAACCGCTGCTGGTTTATCCGAACTCCGGCGAGCACTACGATGCGGTGAGCAAAACCTGGCACGCCTGCGGCGGCGAGCACGGCAGCCTGGTCGATCAGGCGGCGGAGTGGCGCGCGCTCGGCGCACAATTGATCGGCGGCTGTTGCCGCACCACCCCGCAGGATATTCGCGCCATCGCCGCGCGCTGCAAGAAATGAGCAGGGGGGTTATTCGGTTAGCCGGCGTAAGTGTTCAGCGGCTTGTTCAACGTTGAGGCGGCCTTGAGCTGCTTCAACCGTAATTTCGACCAGTTCTGCGTCTTCCCGCAGTGCAATGCCATTAATACCGAGAAATAGCGCCATGCTTTGGAAGGCCGTACGTTTGTTGCCATCAAGAAAAATGTGACCGTGGCTGATGGCGATGAGATAGAGCGCGGCCAAGCGGTAAACGTCTGTGACGTTCTCGTAGTGGTAAGCATTGAGCACGCGGTTGGCTACAGCCTCAACTTTGCTGCCTTCCTGGCGGCCGTGAGGCACAATTTCAGCATTGAACTCCGCAATATCCTCTGCGGTCAAAAAGATCATCTATTCGCCAGCGCCTTAATCGTATCCGCGTGTTTAGCCTGAATGCGCGCTTTCACTTTGGCTTTGACCAAAACCTCATAGTCGGCCTTACTGATGATGTAAACCTCATCGTGTCCGCGGCGCGTCACTTCCACCGGCTGTTTTTGCGCTTCCAAAAGCACCTCGGCCAAATTGTTTCTCGCCGCCGTGTAGCTAATCGTAGTCATTTTCTTTACCTGTACATGTACATATTTGACGATTATTTGTACCACGTCCACTGGAAATAAAAAAGCCCCCGGCGCCAACAGCGCAGGGGGCCAGTCACTCAACCCGGGCTTACAGTGGTTCGGTCTGGGCTTCCACTACCGCCAGCGCCACCATGTTGACGATGCGGCGCACCGAGGCGATCGGCGTCAGGATGTGCACCGGCTTGGCGACCCCCATCAGCACCGGTCCGACGGTCACCCCTTCCGAGCAGGAGACGCGCAGCAGGTTGTAGCTGATGCGCGCCGCTTCCATGTTCGGCATGATCAGCAGGTTGGCTGAGCCTTTCAGCGGGCTGTCCGGCATCAAATCGTGACGGATGCTTTCCACCAGCGCGGCGTCGCCGTGCATTTCGCCGTCGATCTCCAGCTCCGGCGCCAGCTCATTCACCAGCTCCAACGTTTTACGCATCTTGCGCGCCGCCGGGCAATCAGACGAACCGAAGCTGGAGTGAGACAGCAGCGCCACCTTAGGTTCGATGCCGAAGCGGCGCACGGTTTCCGCCGCCATCAGGGTGATCTCCGCCAGCTGTTCCGGCGTTGGATCGTCGTTGACGTAGGTGTCGGCGATGAAAGTGTTGCCGCTCGGCAGCAGCAGCGCGTTCATCGCGCCGGCGACGTGCGCGCCTTCACGGAAGCCGAACACGTTCTTCACCACGTCGTAATGCTCGTGGTAGCTGCCGATGGTGCCGCAGATCATCGCATCCGCTTCGCCGCGGTGCAGCATGATGGCGGCGATCAGCGTCGGGTTGCCGATCACCGCGCGGCGCGCCTGTTCCTGCGAAACGCCGCGGCGTTTCATGATCTGGTAGTACTCTCCCCAGTATTCGTTGAAGCGCGGGTCCGACTCGTTGTTCACCACTTCGAAATCTTTACCCGGCGTCAGCTGCAGACCCAGCTTTTTCAGGCGCATCTCGATCACGCTCGGGCGGCCGACCAGGATCGGGAAAGCCAGCCCCTGCGACACCAGCTCTTGCGTGGCGTGCAGCACGCGCTCTTCCTCGCCTTCCGCCAGCACCACCCGCTTCACCTCTTTGCGCGCCTGCGAGAAGATCGGCTTCATGAACAGGTTGGTTTTGTAGACGAACTCCGCCAGCTTCTCGACGTAGGCGTCGAAGTCTTCGATCGGGCGCGTCGCCACGCCGGAATCCATCGCCGCCTTGGCCACCGCCGGCGCGATCTTGACGATCAGGCGCGGATCGAACGGTTTCGGAATGATGTATTCCGGGCCGAAGGAGAGATCCTGGTCATCATAGGCGGAAGCCACCACGTCGCTCTGCTCCGCCAGCGCCAGATCGGCGATGGCATGCACGCAGGCCAGTTTCATCTCTTCGTTGATAGTGGTGGCGCCCACGTCCAGCGCGCCGCGGAAAATGAACGGGAAGCACAGGACGTTGTTCACCTGGTTCGGGTAGTCGGAACGGCCGGTACAGATGATGGCGTCCGGGCGCACCGCTTTGGCCAGCGGCGGCAGAATTTCCGGTTCCGGGTTGGCCAGCGCCATGATCAGCGGATCGCGCGCCATGGTTTTCACCATATCCTGCGTCAGGACGCCCGGGCCGGAGCAGCCGAGGAAGATGTCGGCGTTCGGGATGGCGTCGCCCAGCGTGCGCTGGCCGTTATCCTCGATGGCATAGGCGGCTTTGGTCTGCTCCATGTTGGCGTCGCGGCCTTTATAGATGACGCCTTTGGAATCGCAGACGGTGATGTTCTGTTGACGCAGCCCCAGCGCCACCAGCAGGTTCAGACAGGCGATAGAGGCCGCACCGGCGCCGGACACCACCAGCCGTACGTCGGAGATGTTCTTCTTCACCACGCGCAGGCCGTTGAGCACCGCCGCAGTGGTGATGATCGCCGTGCCGTGCTGGTCGTCGTGGAACACCGGGATCTTCATGCGCTCACGCAGTTTCTGTTCGATGTAGAAACACTCCGGCGCCTTGATGTCTTCCAGGTTGATACCGCCGAAGGTCGGTTCCAGCGCGGCAATAATGTCGATTAATTTGTCAGGGTTATGCTCATCCACTTCGATATCAAATACGTCGATACCGGAAAACTTCTTGAACAAAACGCCCTTGCCCTCCATCACCGGCTTACCGGCCAACGCGCCGATATTGCCCAGACCCAGTACCGCCGTGCCGTTGGAAATCACCGCCACCAGGTTGCCGCGCGCGGTGTATTTGTAGGCCGCCAGCGGATCTTCGGCGATCTCGAGGCAAGGCGCGGCGACGCCCGGCGAATAGGCCAGCGCCAGATCGCGCTGGGTCGCCAACGGTTTGGTAGGGGAAACCTGGATCTTCCCTGGGACAGGAAACTGATGGAAATCAAGGGCACTCTGTTTGAGCTGTTCGTCCATTATGGATTCCTTTGTTTTTTGCTTTTATGTTGAGGTAAGGCTTTGAGGCTGCGCCCTGCCGTGGGCCATGGCGCCCAAGTACAATGACAGGGCACAGCCTTGAAGTATAGTGAGAGAAACATCACAAACTTTGAAGCGCGCCATAACCTTGGTCGAAATTCCGTTTTAAAAGTAAAAAAAAGAAGGTCTGCGGGACGAGCAAAGAAACGCCGCCGTCAGCGCGGCGGCAGCATGGCGCGCCAGGCGTTGAGCGTATCCACCTGGCCGGCGCAAATGTGTAACGAGGTTTGTAACGCCAGGGCATAGCTTACCGCATCGCCCCAGGTCTTCCCCTGCAACTGCGGCTGCTCACAGGGAGCGAATACCGATTCAGGGGGCAACAGCGGCACGGCCTGCGGCGCCGGCGGCCGGGCGCAGGAGCTCAAACACAGCGCCAGGCAGAGGCTGAGCGGCGCAGGGATCGTTTTTAATCGCTTCACGGTATTTCCTCTGATAAGCCTCGTGTTGTTGGCGTAGCTGCTGTTCCTGCCGCTGCTGCGCCGCCATCAGCGCACGGTTTTGCGCATCCTGAGTCTGCAGGGTGGCGATCAGCCCCGCCTGCTGCGCCAGGCTTTTTTGCAGTTCCTCCGCCTGCTGGCGCACAGACGCCAACTGGTGCGACAGCAGCGAGCTGTAGCCGCCGAGGCAGATAGCCGCCAGCAACAGCAGCAGCAACCCGCCCTGCATCAGTTTTTGCAGCCAACCGCTCATGCCGGGTAGTCCCGGAACGTCAGCTGGAAGTGCGGACCATCCTTGAGGGTTTTCCATTCGCCGCCCCATTCGACGATGATGCCGCATTCACGCGCCGCGCGCCGCACCGCCACCGCAATCTGCGCGTAGTAATCCCACTCCCAGGAGACCACACCCGCCGGCATCGCCACCACATCCACCGCGTGACCGGTCAGATGGCGGCTGCGCAGCGTTTGGCTGCTGCCGGCGCGCACCATTTCCCGCTGGCGCGCCATACTGCGCAGCCCCTCGCTGACGGAAAACGGCACCAGGGAATAACGCAGCGCCAGACGAATAACGCGCACCAGATCCGGGTGCACGCCGCGCAGGTTTTCTTCGCTGCGGGCAGTAAAGCGAATCTCTTCGATGTCATTTAACATTTTTAAACCCCGTCTTTTTGCCGATGAATTTTTTAATTAAGGCGTTGATGTAATCCGCCCCCATAAAACCAATCAGTACGCTGGCCAAATTCGCCCACTTTAATTCCAGGCCCATCAACGCCAGCGCATCGCGCACCGTCCAGGCCAATAACGCGCACATCGCCGCATTCAATAAACGGCGCCGAATACCCACGTTGCGATAGGCACCGTGCAATAGCGCCATCACGCCGGCCAGAATGGCGTTCAATACCGGCTGAAGATATTCACATACTCGCTGGACTATTAAGCCAACAGCGTCAGGCTCTATGCTGGACATAGCTCATCTCCTTTTTTATTTTTAATTAAATGCCAATCACGGCCGGTGGGACATCGGATATTCAGAATCTAATTAAGGATGCTATTACAAAGCAAATGAATAAATACAGCCCCTATGGTCGAATTCATTCATGCTGAGCGCTGGCACAACTCATCAGCGCCAATTTGTGCAGCAGTGAATAAAAATTCATTGTCATTGTGATTTATTTCGACTGTTATTTCCGCGAAAAATAAACATTAATGGCAACGGGAAATATTTCCCCATCGAAAAACATCCACTCTGGAGAAATGCCATGTCCACACGTAAAGCGGTTATTGGGTATTATTTTATTCCGACCAACCAAATCAATAATTACACCGAGACCGATACGTCTGTCGTGCCGTTCCCGGTTTCCAACATCACGCCGGCCAAAGCCAAACAGCTGACGCACATCAACTTCTCGTTCCTGGATATCAACAGCAATCTGGAATGCGCCTGGGATCCGGCCACCAACGACGCCAAGGCGCGCGATGTGGTCAATCGTCTGACCGCGCTCAAAGCGCACAACCCCAGCCTGCGCATCATGTTCTCCATCGGCGGCTGGTACTACTCCAACGATTTGGGCGTATCGCACGCCAACTACGTCAACGCGGTGAAGACCCCGGCGTCGCGCACCAAGTTTGCCCAATCCTGCGTGCGCATCATGAAGGATTACGGCTTCGACGGCGTGGACATCGACTGGGAGTATCCGCAGGCGGCGGAAGTAGACGGTTTCATCGCCGCGCTGCAGGAGATCCGCACCCTGCTGAACCAGCAAACCGTCACCGACGGCCGCCAGGCGCTGCCGTATCAATTGACCATCGCCGGCGCCGGCGGCGCTTTCTTCCTGTCGCGCTATTACAGCAAGCTGGCGCAGATCGTCGCGCCGCTCGATTACATTAACCTGATGACCTACGATCTGGCCGGCCCTTGGGAGAAGGTAACCAACCACCAGGCGGCGCTGTTCGGCGACGCGGCCGGGCCGACCTTCTACAACGCGCTGCGCGAAGCCAATCTGGGCTGGAGCTGGGAAGAGCTGACCCGCGCCTTCCCCAGCCCGTTCAGCCTGACGGTCGACGCTGCGGTGCAGCAACACCTGATGATGGAAGGCGTGCCGAGCGCCAAAATCGTGATGGGCGTCCCCTTCTACGGCCGCGCCTTCAAGGGCGTCAGCGGCAGCAACGGCGGCCAGTACAGCAGCCACAGCACGCCGGGTGAAGATCCGTATCCGAATACCGATTACTGGCTGGTGGGTTGCGAAGAGTGCGTACGCGACAAGGATCCGCGTATCGCTTCCTATCGCCAGCTGGAGCAGATGCTGCTGGGCAACTACGGCTATCAGCGGCTGTGGAACGACAAGACCAAAACCCCTTACCTGTATCATGCGCAGAAAGGGCTGTTCGTCACCTATGACGATGCCGAGAGCTTCAAATACAAAGCGAAATACATCAAGCAGCAGCAGCTGGGCGGCGTGATGTTCTGGCATCTGGGGCAAGACAACCGCAACGGCGATCTGCTGGCCGCACTGGATCGCTATTTCAACGCCGCGGACTACGACGACAGCCAGCTAGATATGGGCACCGGGCTGCGCTACACCGGCGTCGGCCCCGGTAACCTGCCGATCATGACCGCGCCGGCCTACGTGCCGGGCACCACTTACGCGCAGGGGGCACTGGTGTCCTATCAGGGTTACGTCTGGCAGACCAAGTGGGGTTACATCACCTCGGCGCCCGGCTCAGACAGCGCCTGGCTGAAGGTGGGCCGCGTGGCGTAAGCCGTAAAAAAACCCCGTAGCCGAATGCTGCGGGGTTTTCATTGAGTTAACCGTTTGATTTTCGCGTCCCTTCGTCTCTATTCCATCAGTTGTGGCACCACGGATAGCCGCCATCCCGTACCACTTCGCGGCCCATCAGGCTGTAGACATCGCTTTTGCGCGTCAGCCGCTCATGCCACCAGTTAAACCCGGCGCCCTTGCTGGCCGGGTGCCACGCCAGCCAAATCATTTCGTCGCCCTTTTGCATTTCCACCGGCACCGTCACCAGTTCGCCGCTAGCCAATTCCTTTTCGATCAAAGCAGGCGGCAGAAAAGCGTGGCCGATGCCGCGTTTGAGCAGCGCCAGGTTGCTTTCCACGTCGCATACCACCAACTGACGCTGCAAGGGCAGCGTGCCGTGATTGCGCTTGGGCAGCTCGTGGCTGCTGTCGGCGATCACCACCACGATGTCGTTCAACCGCTGTTTCTTACACACCGGTTTTCTCTGCGCCGCGAACGGGTGCGAAGGCGACACGCATAGCACAAAGTTGAGCTTGCCGAGCATCAGGGTTTTGGCCTGTACACTGTCGGGAATTTGGCCGATGGCGATGATCAGATCCGCCCGGTTGTTCTTCAGCGCATCCCAGGTACCGTTCAACGCTTCCCGCTGCACCGAGATACTGGCGTTCGGGCAATGCTGAATATAGTCGCGGATATCCTGCGTCAGGGTTTCCAACGGGAAGAAGGTGTCTACCGCCAAGCGGATATTATTGTCCAGCTTGGGGATGTTGCGCACCCGGCTTTCCAGATCCTGCACCGCATTTAATATCCAGCTGCCCTCCTGCAGGAGAAACTCCCCTTCATCCGTCAGGGTAATCATGGGGCCATTGCGATGAAAAAGTTTCACGCAGAGTTTGCTTTCAATATTGGAAACCCGATAAGAAATCGCCGAAGGCGTTTTATGCAGTGCCTCCGCCGCCATAGAGAAAGATCCGGTGCTCTTGATGGTGCTGATTATTTTAATCGCGTCCAGGGATAATCTAGTCATACAAATTCCTCTTTAAAATAAAATAAGAAAAATGACACTAAATTCCCAAGGTGGTGGCGCACAAAAATCGATCAAATCGAACAAGGGTACTCATAGCAACAAGCAATATACTTCATAAATGAGAGCGCTATCTTAAATACTATTCATCACGACCTGATATAAAATTCATCATAGCGCCCTACTTTTACACAGCGACAGTTAAATAAATTCAGCCTAACGATCAAAGATCGTCATCATAATAATTTTCGTTAATAGCCGTTAAAACATTCCGCTCTATCGCATGACCAGAATGATAAAAATAAAACAAGCCGACAAGAAGGGTTATTTCCAATTGCGTTATTACTCTCTCATTTTGTCGGTGAAATACGCTCAACTTACAACATTATTTCAGTCAGGAGTGACTTATGAACAAAACTTCCCGTACCCTGCTCTCTCTGGGCCTGCTGAGCGCGGCCATGTTCGGCGTTTCGCAACAGGCGAATGCTCACGGTTATGTCGAGTCGCCAGCCAGCCGCGCCTACCAGTGCAAACTGCAGCTCAACACGCAGTGCGGCAGCGTGCAGTACGAACCGCAGAGCGTCGAAGGCCTGAAAGGCTTCCCGCAGGCCGGTCCGGCTGACGGCCACATCGCCAGCGCCGACAAGTCCACCTTCTTCGAACTGGATCAGCAAACGCCGACGCGCTGGAACAAGCTCAACCTGAAAACCGGCCCGAACTCCTTTACCTGGAAGCTGACCGCGCGTCACAGCACCACCAGCTGGCGCTATTTCATCACCAAGCCGAACTGGGACGCTTCGCAGCCGCTGACCCGCGCTTCCTTTGACCTGACGCCGTTCTGCCAGTTCAACGACGGCGGTGCCATCCCTGCCGCGCAGGTCACCCACCAGTGCAACATACCGGCAGATCGCAGCGGTTCGCACGTGATCCTTGCCGTGTGGGACATAGCCGACACCGCCAACGCCTTCTATCAGGCGATCGACGTCAACCTGAGCAAATAATCGGTCAAATGAGGAGATCGTTGAGGGTTCAGCCTGGCGCTGAACCCTTTATTTTTGCAGGTGCCGCTATTGCGACATGTTGAGGATAGTGCGCACATTGAGCGCGCTGGTGGCGATAATGTCGATGGCACCGGTACGCAAAGCGCCCAAAATCGCCAACGCCTTGGTATTCTCGGAAGCAATGGCGATCACGCAAGGGATTTTGCGCAGCTCATCGATGCTTAGCCCGATCACTCTGTCATTCATTACCGTGTCGACATGCTGCCCCTGGGCATTGAAAAAGTCATAGCCGGCGATGTCGCCGATCACGCCCTGATTAAGGCTGGCGTCGATAATCTCGTGCGGCGTGAACCATCCCAATTTCACCATATAGCTGTTTTCATTCATGTCGCCAATGCCGACTAACGCCACATCGGCCTTACGCGCGCGATCCAGGGTTTCCTTAATCGTGCCGTTCTGCATGAAGGCGTCTTTCAGCGCGCGATTTTCAACGTAGGCCGGCGCGTAAAGCGTCTCGCTGCTGCCGCCGAACTTCTTCGCCAAGCGCCGGCTGATATGGTCGGCATTGATCGCATCGCCCGGACGGTGAGTACCGCCGATGCCGCAGATGAACTTGCAGTTGCGCTCCGTCACGTTGCCGACGTGATCGGCAATCGCCGCCACGTTGCGTCCCTGGCCAACCGCCAACACCATATCGTCTTTCAGCGACATCGCCAGATAGTTGGACACCAGCGCCGCCACTTGCCGACGCTGTTCCTCTTCGTCCTGATGGTCGAGCGCGATCAGCGCGCGGCTGATGGGAAAACGTTCCATCATCTGCTGTTCCAGCCGGGTGCTGAATACCGGGTGATAACGCACGTTGATCTCGACGATGCCTTCTTCCTTGGCGCGCTTGAGCAAACGACCGACTTTGATCCGTGAAATGCCGAATTTTTTGGCGATCTCTTCCTGCGTGATCTCATCCTGATAATAAGCAACGGCGATTTCGGTCAGCAGTTCGTTATCCTGGGACACAGTTTGTTTTTCCATCCGTTAGACGTTTCCCCACGGCAGGCCGGTTAATCATGGCGGAGGGACGATACACGCCCCTCCGACAATGCTGAATGCCCGCTAGTATAACGCGATCAGGCGGCAACGGTATTCAGTCGTTGCTCCACCTCGTCCGCCAATCGGGTCAAGAGCAGACAGCAAGATACCGCGCCGGCATCCAATACGCCGCGCGAACGCTCGCCCAGACGGCTGGCGCGGCCGATTTTCGCCACCAGCTCGCGCGTGGAATCGCGCCCGCGCGCCGCGGCGCTCCTCATCTGTTCCAGCGCAGCGGCGAAGTCGTCACCGCGCCCCGCCGCCTGCTCAAACGCCGCTACCGCCGGTATCAGCGTATCCATCAGACACTTGTCCCCCACGCCCGCGCTGCTGATGTCCTGCAGTTCGCGCAATCCGCCGTGCAACATCGCCAAAAATGCCTGCTTATCCAGCACGCTGCGCTCGCGCACGCTCTCCGCCATGCCCATGAACAGGCTGCCGTACAACGGCCCCATCGAACCGCCGATGCCCTCCATCAGCGCATCGGAAACCGCATCGAACGCCTGCGCCAGCGTGAGCGTGCGGCCGCGAATGGCATCGCCGCACATCGCGAATCCCTTCGACATGTTAATGCCGTGGTCACCGTCGCCGATGGCGCCGTCTATTTCGCTCAGGTATTCGCGGTTGCTGACAATGGTGTCTATCAGCCCCGTAACGATCTCACTGCCGTACCGGGTTGAAATTTGTTCCGTCATGATTCACTCCACCTGGGTTAAGCCTAAAGATTGCGCCGGCATGTCCAGCAGCGTTTTCAGTTCGTCATCCAGCGTCATCAGCGTCAGCGTCACGCCCATCATTTCCAGCGACGTGAAGTAATTGCCGACGTAGCGCCGATGCACCCGCACGCCTTTCGCCGTCAATCGGCGCTCTATTTCGGCATAATAGATATACAGCTCCATCACCGGCGTGGCGCCAAGCCCGGAGATCAGCAACGCCACCTCCTGCCCCTGTTCCAGCGGCATGTCGTTGAGCACGAAATCGAGCATGGTGCCGGCCATCGCCGACGCCGACTGGATCGGCGACACCTCAATGCCCGGTTCGCCGTGATGGCCAATGCCGATCTCCATCTTGCCGTCTTCGATATGAAAATTGGGTTTGCCGACCGCGGGAATGGTGCAGGAACTGAGGCCGACGCCGATCGAACGACACCGGTCGATGGCTTTTTGCGCCGCGCCGATCACGCCGTCCAGATCGTATCCCTTGGCCGCCGCCGCCGCGCCGACCTTCCACATCAGAATTTCGCCGGCCACGCCGCGCCGTTTATCGATCTCACTGGCCGGCGCCGAGGCGACGTCATCGTTGGCCACCACGGTTTTCACCCGTATGCCGGCCGCCGTGGCCTTCTTGATCGCCATCTTGACGTTCATGTTGTCGCCGGCGTAGTTGCCGTACAGGCAAGCGACGCCCGCACCGCTGTCCGCCGCCTTGAAAGCGTCGAGAAAAGCCCCCGCCGTAGGGGATGAAAAAATCTCGCCAATCGCGACGGCATCCAGCATGTTTTTGCCGACATAGCCCAGGAACGCCGGCTCATGGCCGGAACCGCCGCCGGTGACGATGCCGACTTTGCCGGCGATCGGCGCCGGCGGATATTTCAACACCCGCGCATTGTCGGTGGCGGCGTAATAGTCTGGGTGGGCCAGCCTATAGCCCTGAATGGCGTCTTCCACTACGTGATCGGGATCGTTAATGATTCTGTTCATCGCGGCCTCTCTGTCGCCTGAATAAGAAATTATTGAATGGTGTAACCGCCGTCGACCACCAGGTTGGCGCCGGTGATCATCGCCGCCGCGTCGCCGGCCAAAAACAGGGCGCTGGCGGCGATATCTTGCGGCTCAGCAAAGCGCCGCAGCGGGATTTTCTGCTTCATCTGCTCAGCCACCTCGCCAGACCAGGCCTTACGGCCCAGCTCCGTCAAAACGACGGTGGGTGAAATGGCGTTGACCCGCACGTTGTGCGGCCCCCACTCCAGCGCCAGCACCTGAGTCAACCCGATCACGCCCGCTTTGCTGGCGCAATAGGCCAGGTGATTCGGCAATGCCACCACCCCCGCCTGCGAGGCGAGATTGATGATGCTGCCGCCGCGCTGACTAATGAAACGGCGCCCTACCGCCTGGCAGGTAAGAAACACGCCTTTCAGATTGACCGCCAGGGTTGCATCCCACGCCGTTTCCGGCAGTTCCTCAGCAGGATGCAGCGCGACGATGCCGGCGCTGTTGACCAGCACGTCCAGCCGCCCGAAATGCGCCTCAATCTGCGCCACCGCCCGCTCCACCGACGCGGCATCGGTGACGTCGGCCACGACGCCCAACGCCGCCTCGGCGTCCAGCTGTCGCGCCACTTCCGCAACCTGTGGCGCCCGATCGAGCAGCGCCACGCACGCGCCGTTTTGCAGATAGCGTTCGGCGATAGCGAGGCCGATCCCCGCAGCGCCGCCGGTAATCAGCGCCACCTTGCCCTGCAGCGAGAGCTCGCGCGGCGCCGTAGTTTGATGATTAATCATATATTTCCCCTTAAAACTGTGAACTTCACCCTCGGTCAGGATATTTTCGCCAAACTCGCGCCGCGTTCTTCCGACGCCGTCGCGCTTTCCTTCGGCAGCGTGACAAATTTCATCAGCACGCCGCTGAACAGGTACAAGCCGGTAAAGATCCAGATCACGCCAACGGTGCCGAGACTGCCGATAAACAGCCCCACCACCGCCGGGCCGACAAAGGTGCTCAGGCCGGCGCCCAGATTGAGAATCGACATCGCCGCGCCCTTATTGTCCGGCGCCAGCGACGGCATGATGGCCGACAGCGGCACGAACGCCGCCAGGCAGGCGCCGAACAAACCGGCGGCACAAACGGTCAGCAGGTAGTTGGCGCCAAAGAATTGCGGCACGTAGTAGAACATCAGCGTGGTCAAGGCGCAGCCGACGCAGCCGAACCACATCACCACATTGCGCCAGCCGAGACCGTCGCTGATCACACCGAAAATCAGGTTGAAAATGATGTTGACCGTCCACAGCGCGGCGTACATCTGCAGCCAATGCGTGCGGGTGAACCCCATATCCATCATGTACATGGGCATGAATACGACGAAGCCGTAAGCCGCAGAGGTATTAATGGTGCGCACGATGCCGCCCAGGCCGATCTTCGGGTTTTCAAACGCGATGGTGATGCCTTTCAAGACGTAACCCAGCGACGCTTTTTCCCGGTTGCCGCTCTGTACCGTGCCGTCGTCGCGATTGAGCATCAGCGCAATCACCGCGCCCAGCACGACGAAAATCAGCGCGCTCCACAGCGTGTGGATCTCGCCGAGATAAGGCAGCATGATGCTGGAATACAGCACGCCCAGCACGCTGAGCCCGCCGCTGTAGACGAACCAGAAAATCCCCACCGCCGACCCCAGCCTTTCCGGCGGCGCCTCATACGCCACCCACACCAGAAAACCGTAGGCAAATAGCGGATAGCCCAAGCCGCGCAGCGCATAGGTCGGCACCATGATCGCCAGGTTGTTGCTCGGCAGGCCGAACGTCAAAAAGCACACCGAACCGAACAAGAACAGCAGCAGGCCGGCCAACATCACCCGACGGGCGGTAAAGATTTCCGCCAGCACACCGGAAAACCAGGCGGCGATCGCGGCCGCAAAGCCATAAACGCTGAACAGCAGCGCCGATTCCTGAATGCTCAGCCCTTTGCCAATCAAATAAGGCGACAGCCATCCTTGTTCCAGCCCTTCGCCCATCATGAACACCAACACGCCGGCATAGCCCAGCAGCAGTTTCGGTGACAGACCAATGCGATGAATCAGTCCATGCAACATAGAACACCCCAGCACATGTGATTATGGAGGCGCAGGCTCGCCCGCACCCGAAGAACGATGCAGGTTTCAGAGGTTTGGATTAAGCACCACTTTGATTGAACCGATGCCGCGCTTCATCAGCTCGAAGCCCTCGGCGAACTGTTCCAGCGGCAGCGTATGCGTCACCACGCCTTCGGTCGGCAGATCGCCATTGGCGATGCCTTCGATCACCAGCGGGTAGCAGTAAGGGCCGAGGTGCGAACCGAGCACGTCCAGCTCCTTGCGGTCGCTGATGATGCTCCAGTCGACGGTCACCGGATCCTTGAACACGGAAAATTCGACGAAGGTGCCGAGTTTGCGGATCAGCGTCAGGCCCTGTTCCACGGACTTTTGGGCGCCGGTCGCCTCGATGTAGATGTCGCAGCCGTAGCCGTCGGTCATCGCTTTAACCGCCGCGGGCACGTCGTCACGGGTCGGGTTCAGCGTCACATCCGCGCCGAAGCGCTTCGCCAGCGCCAGACGCTCGTCGGACAGATCCAGCACCACCAGCTTCGAGGGCCCGGACTTTTTGATCGCCCCGATCATGCCCAGCCCCAGGGTGCCGGCGCCGGCCAGCACCACGACATCGCCCAGTTTGATATTGGCGCGTTGCACCGCATGGAAGGAGCAAGCATAGGGTTCGATCAGAATGGCTTTTTCGATCGGCAAGTCGGCCGGCACGTGATAGTTAATCGCCTCTTTGGTGAACTTCATGTACTCGGCCATGCCGCCATTGACGTTTTTCTGGAAACCGTACAGGTCATGCTTTTCGCACATCCAATACTGACCGCGGTTGCAGAAGCGGCATTGCCAGCAGGGAACGATTTGTTCTGATATCACGCGATCGCCGAGATTGAAGCCCTCGACGCCTTCGCCGTATCCCACCACGTGGCCGATAAATTCATGCCCGGGGATCATCGGCGCCTTGATGTATGCCGGTTGTTTTTCATCGCCCCAGAAGCTGGGCGCCCCTTCGAACGCTTTAACATCGCCGGCGCAGATGCCGCAGGCCTCGATCTTCACCAGGATCTCTTTCGGGCCAATCTTCGGTACCGGCACCTGTTCCAGGCGGTAATCTTTCGGGGCGTACGCCACAACCGCCTTCATGATCTCGGGGATACCGGCCGCCATTTTCGCCTCTGTCATGCAGGTCTGACACATAGCACTCTCCTCTGGTAGGGGAACTTATTTTGATCATTAACACACACAAAGAACAAATGAACACTAACGCCACGCGTTCAATTTGCCCACAGTGAACTTATCAAAGTGTGATATCGCTCAAAAACCCGTCTACATGAGGATGAATAACGATTAAAACCTCTTTTTTAGTGACGAAAGTCACCTTTTACAGGCGCAAACAGAAAACACGACAAAAAAACAAAAGAACAAAGATTGAACATTTGATTAAACAGAGATACGGTAATGAACGTGGCGCCATCGAGGATCGCCGCCCTTTTCGTTACCAATCAGGAGACCGCTATGCTGCCTATCGCCATCGGCGCCGACGATGCCGCCATTGAACTGAAGGATCTGATCGTCGCCCACCTGCAACAACGGGACATTCCCGTCATTGACTACACGACGGATCGCACCGCAGAAACGGGGATCTATCCCGATATCGCCTATCGCGTCGCACAGGCGATACGGGAGGAAAAACATCGGCGGGGCATCCTGCTGTGCGGCACCGGCATCGGTATGAGCATCGTGGCCAATAAAGTGCCCGGCATTCGCGCGGCGCAATGTCACGATACCTACTCCGCCCAACGGGCGCGCAAAAGCAATGATGCTCAGATCATCACGCTGGGCGCGCGGGTCATCGGTGCCGAGCTGGCGAAAACCATCGTCGATGCCTGGCTGGAGTCGGAGTTTGAAGGGGGAGGTTCGGCGCCGAAAGTCGAGCGAATCGGCTATTACGAAAACGCGGTCGGACGGCGTTAAATCGCCTGCAGCCATGATGGCGGTCGTGCATAAGCCGCGCTCCGCCTGGGTTTACTCGGCATTCATTGTTATTATCCATCGCAACAATCAGAAAAAGCGCATTTTCATTCTCGACCCGATGATGCAGTGTGTTCCCCCTATGATGAAAAAGGTTCTCATTTCCCTACGTTGAGCTTGGTCAAGGAGCTTATCAATGAATCAATTAGACGCACTCAAGCAGCTGACCACGGTGGTCGCCGACAGCGGCGATATCGAATCCATCCGCCAGTTCGAACCCCAGGACGCCACCACCAACCCTTCGCTGATCCTGAAAGCCGCCGCGCTGCCGCAGTACAAAGCGCTGATCACCGAAGCGCTGGAGTATGCCCGCCGCCAGGGCGGCAGCAAGGAAACCCAGCTGATCAACGCCAGCGATAAACTGGCGGTCAACATCGGCGTCGAGATCCTCAAAAGCGTGCCGGGCCGCATCTCCACCGAAGTGGACGCCCGCCTGTCGTTCGATCGCGGCATGTGCGTCGCCAAAGCGCGCAAACTTATTGGCATGTATCAAGAACAGGGCATCGACAAATCGCGCATCCTGATCAAGCTGGCTTCAACCTGGGAAGGCATCAAAGCCGCCGAAGAGCTGGAAAAAGAAGGCATCAACACCAACCTGACGCTGCTGTTCTCCTTCGCCCAGGCCCGCGCCTGCGCCGAAGCCGGCGTGTATCTGATCTCGCCGTTCGTCGGCCGCATCTATGACTGGTACCAGGCCAAACAGCCTGCCGCCGACTACAATGCCGATCAGGATCCGGGCGTGAAGTCGGTGCGCACCATCTATGAATACTACAAGCGTCATCGTTACCAGACGGTGATCATGGGTGCCAGCTTCCGTAAGGTTGAGCAGATTTTGGCATTGGCCGGCTGCGATCGCCTGACTATCGCGCCGAACCTGCTGGAACAGCTGAAAAACAGCGACCAGCCGATCGAACGCAAGCTGAGCCCGTCTACCGAGGGCTTCCACCAACCCGCTCCGCTGGCCGAAGCGGAATTCCGCTGGTTGCACAATCAGGACGCCATGGCGGTGGAAAAACTCGCCGAAGGTATCCGCCTGTTCGCCGTCGACCAGCAGAAGCTGGAAGACATGTTGGCCGCTCAACTGTAATCGCACTGGAGTTTCGTTATGTCCTCTCGTAAAGAGCTTGCCAACGCCATCCGCGCACTCAGCATGGACGCCGTACAAAAAGCAAATTCCGGCCACCCGGGGGCCCCTATGGGCATGGCGGACATCGCCGAAGTCCTGTGGCGTG
>NZ_MSTL01000009.1:0-30815 GCF_002752475.1 Serratia sp. OLAL2
TTACTGCATGAATTTTACTTCAGTTAGTCACTCTTCAAGACTTGATATTTTTTTTGCATCCGAAGATGCTGGATATCGTCTTGTGGAGTGCCCACACAGATTGTCTGATAAATTGTTAAAGAGCAGTGAGTTAGGCGCTTTCGCTTGCTAACTCGAGGTGGCGTATATTACGCTTTCCTCTTTCAGAGTCAACCCTAATTTTCAGGATTTTTTCTCTGCGACCCCCGGATACTCTGTGAAGTTGTTCACATGTTCCGTGTCGATGGAGGCGCATTATAGGGAGTTCCTCGCAGGCCGCAACAGGTATTTTCAGCAAAAACGATCGTTCGCTGCATTCCACAGCAAAACCCCGCCTTATACCCACTTGCGCACAGTGTTATCCACAGATGCGATTTGCACGGAAAATTTACGAGCGCCACGCAAACGTTTTCGCTACAATTCCCCGCGACGAAACGATCCCCCTTTTTATGGGGGCGCTACCTGAATATGTGCCTGACCCTCCCTTTATAAGGCAAAAAACCCTTCCTTATAGAGAGAACGAGGTGGACATTCACGTAACGCTCTTTAATTGCGACTCAAAGCCAAGGGATAAAACCATGCAACAACCTCGTCCAATCCGCCGGGCCCTGCTCAGCGTGTCTGACAAAGCCGGTATCGTTGAATTCGCCGAAGCGCTTTCCCAGCGCGGCGTTGAACTGCTCTCCACCGGCGGCACCGCCCGCCTGCTGGCAGACGCCGGTCTGCCCGTTACCGAAGTTTCCGACTACACCGGCTTCCCGGAGATGATGGACGGACGAGTTAAGACCCTGCACCCGAAAGTTCACGGCGGTATCCTCGGCCGCCGCGGCCAGGACGACGCGGTCATGAATCAGCATGACATCCAACCTATCGACATGGTGGTCGTCAATCTGTACCCGTTCGCCCAAACCGTGGCGCGCCCAGATTGCTCGCTGGAAGACGCGGTCGAAAATATCGATATCGGCGGCCCGACCATGGTGCGCTCCGCCGCCAAGAACCATAAAGACGTCGCCATCGTCGTGAAGAGCAGCGACTACACCGCCATCATTACCGAGATGGACAACAACGACGGCTCGCTGCGCTATGCCACCCGCTTCGATCTCGCCATCAAAGCCTTCGAACACACCGCCGCCTACGACAGCATGATCGCCAACTACTTCGGCGCGCTGGTGCCGGCGTACCACGGCGAGACCGAACAGCCGTCCGGCCGCTTCCCGCGAACCCTAAACCTCAACTACATCAAGAAGCAGGATATGCGTTATGGTGAGAACAGCCACCAGCAGGCCGCCTTCTATATAGAAGAAGAGGTAAAGGAGGCGTCCGTCGCGACCGCCGAGCAGCTGCAGGGCAAAGCGCTGTCCTATAACAACATCGCCGATACCGACGCCGCGCTGGAATGCGTGAAAGAGTTCGCCGAACCGGCCTGCGTGATCGTCAAGCACGCCAACCCTTGCGGCGTGGCGATCGGCGACGACATCCTGGCCGCCTACGAGCGCGCTTACCAAACCGACCCGACTTCCGCCTTCGGCGGCATCATCGCCTTTAACCGCGAGCTGGACGCCGCCACCGCGCAGGCGATCATCAGCCGCCAGTTCGTGGAAGTGATCATCGCGCCAAACGTCACCCAGGAAGCGCGCTCCCTGCTGGCCGCCAAACAGAACGTGCGCGTGCTGGCCTGCGGCCAGTGGCAGCAACGCGTGGCGGGGCTGGACTTCAAGCGCGTCAACGGCGGGCTGCTGGTGCAGGATCGCGATCTCGGCATGGTGACCGCCGCCGATCTGCGCGTGGTATCCGAGCGCCAGCCGACCGAGCAGGAACTGCGTGACGCGCTGTTCTGCTGGAAAGTGGCCAAGTTCGTGAAATCCAACGCCATCGTTTATGCACGTGACAATATGACCATCGGCATAGGCGCCGGCCAGATGAGCCGCGTTTATTCCGCCAAGATCGCCGGCATCAAAGCGAGCGACGAAGGGCTGGAAGTGAAAGGATCCGCCATGGCCTCCGACGCCTTCTTCCCATTCCGTGACGGCATCGATGCCGCCGCGGCGGTCGGCATCACCTGCGTGATCCAGCCTGGCGGCTCAATCCGCGACGACGAAGTGATCGCCGCCGCCAATGAACACGGCATCGCAATGATCTTCACCGACATGCGTCACTTCCGCCATTAATTCCTTTTGCCGCGTGCGCTCCGGCGCACGCCATTCGTGGAGCCCCTGATGAACATTTTGATTATCGGCAACGGCGGGCGCGAGCACGCGCTGGCCTGGAAAGCCGCCCAGTCTCCGCTGGCGGACAAAGTCTACGTTGCGCCGGGCAACGCCGGCACCGCGCTGGAAGCCAATCTGGAGAACGTGGCGATCGCCGCCACAGATATCCCTGCCCTGGTCGCGTTCGCCCAGAGCCATGACATCGGTCTGACCATCGTCGGGCCGGAAGCGCCGCTGGTGATCGGCGTAGTCGACGCCTTCCAGGCCGCCGGTCTGAAAATCTTCGGCCCGTCGCAGGCCGCCGCGCAGCTCGAAGGCTCTAAAGCCTTCACCAAGGATTTCCTGGCGCGCCACCGCATCCCGACCGCCGAATATGAAAACTTTACCGAGGTGGAGCCGGCACTCGCCTATGTGCGCCGCAAAGGCGCACCGATCGTCATCAAAGCCGATGGCCTGGCCGCCGGTAAAGGCGTGATCGTCGCGATGACGCTGCAGGAGGCGGAAGAAGCCGTGCGTGACATGCTGGCCGGCAACGCCTTCGGCGACGCCGGTCATCGCATCGTAGTGGAAGAGTTCCTCGACGGCGAAGAAGCCAGCTTCATCGTGATGGTCGATGGCGAGAACGTGGTGCCGATGGCCACCAGCCAGGACCACAAACGCGTCGGCGACGGCGACACCGGCCCGAACACCGGCGGTATGGGCGCCTACTCTCCGGCGCCAGTTGTGACCGACGAAATCCACCAGCGCGCCATGGACCAGGTGATCTGGCCGACGGTGCGCGGCATGGCGGCGGAAGGCAATACCTACGTCGGCTTCCTGTATGCCGGCCTGATGATCTCCGCCGACGGCCAGCCGAAGGTGATCGAATTCAACTGCCGTTTTGGCGATCCGGAAACTCAGCCGATCATGCTGCGCCTGCGCTCCGATCTGGTGGAGCTGTGCCTGGCGGGTGCCGAAAGCCGCCTGAACGAGAAAAGTTCTGACTGGGACGAACGCCCTGCGCTCGGCGTGGTGCTGGCGGCCGGCGGTTATCCGGGTGATTATCGCAACGGCGAGGTGATCCAGGGGTTACCGCAGCAGGAAAGCGCCGACGGTAAGGTCTTCCACGCCGGTACGCGCCTGCAGGGCGATGACGTCGTCACCAGCGGCGGCCGCGTGCTGTGCGTGACGGCGCTGGGCGACACCGTGGCGCAGGCGCAGCAACGCGCTTATCAGCTGGCGGAAGGCATCCAGTGGCCGGGCAGCTTCTGCCGCAAAGATATCGGTTATCGCGCGATTGCGCGCGGCAAGTGATTTGACCTTATAAGGTCATGGCAAGAGGCTCCGCAGCGCGGGGCCTTTTTTATAGCTGGTCTTCTTTCGGTTCCCAGCTGCAGAAGTCGTCGTTCGCCACCAGCAGCAGTTCACTGCCTTCCGGCGCTTCCAACCAGGCGACACTCACCGGCCGGCTGCTGCTGCGGGCGCGTTTTTCGATCCAGCCGATGGCGGTGGCATCCAACCCAGGTTTTAAGCGCTGGCCGTCGCAGGTTTGCACCTCGCCCTGCATCCAACGCCCCTGCAGCAATTTCACCTTGCCGGCGCGCAGCGCATTGCTGACCTCGAGGATACGTCGCGCCTGATATTGGTACAGTGCTATCTCATCGCTGGTCAGCGGTTCGCGGCGTGTCGCCAGCTGGCGCTGCATAAAGCTCACCGTGCCGTCGTCGGCAAAGCGCAGTTGAATGGAGTCTCGATCGCCGTCGGCATCGTTGCGTTTGATTTGGCGCAGCACGTCGCCCTGATAGGTGTACAACGTAGTGATGGTGCCCGGCCCCCGGTAGGGACTATAGACACTGACCAGCACCTGCGGACGATGTTGCTCATCGTCTTTACGCCACAGGCGTATCACGCCCTGATCGGCCACAAAGCCGCTGGCGGTAAAGCTGGGAATATCGGAATGGAAACTGCAGGCGCTCAGACCGAGGGCGATGCCGGCGGCCATGAGCACCCGACGAGTAAACAAAAGGGGCGCCATCGCCCCTCTGTTTAATCTTTTCACCGAGGCGCGGTCTTATTTAACAGCGTCTTTCAGTGCTTTGCCAGAAACGAACGCAGGCACGTTGGCTGCTGCGATTTTGATTTCTTTGCCAGTCTGTGGGTTGCGGCCAGTGCGCTCGCTACGATGGTTTACTTTGAAAGTACCGAAGCCAACCAATTGTACTGCATCACCTTCTTTCAGAGACTCAGTAATAGCAGCCAGGGTGGATTCCAGAGCCAGTTTAGCTTGTGCTTTGGAAAGGTCAGCCTTGTCCGCGATTACATCAATCAGTTGAGTCTTGTTCATAAGTTATCCTTACAGTGTGTTTATCGTTTGCAAAGCATCGAGTGCGACGGATATGCCGATTGACAGCACTCTCCTGCATACACGCACCGATAGCCACTTTTTTTACGCCCCCCAAATGTAGACCAGACAGGGTGCGGATGTGAAGCCTTAAGGCATGACAAATCAGGCGTTAAATCACGTTTTGCTGCCTTATTGCGCTAAATTTATCCCGATGTTGCTGACACCGGCCTCTCGCAGGTCGGATCGCAGCCCCTTGATCAGGTCTATATCGCGCTCTTCACAGGCGTCCAACAGGCGGAAAATTTCCCATTGAATGTCCCATTCTTCCTCTACCGCAGGCAAACTGCCCAACTCTTCGTCGGTCATTTCCTTACCGGCTTGAGTCATTTCCAACATCGCCACGGTGCGAATCGATGTTTCGCTGATGGCGATGGCGTGCTCCAGCGTCTCCCCGCCGAGCCGCGAATGGATCAGTTCCCCTAATGCGATACAGGCATCAATTGCCGGGTAAACGCCGTAAAGATCGTAATCTTCCGCCGACGGAATCGCCTCTTCCAACTTCTCGAGCTGGCTGTCGAAGTTGACCTTGGCGTCCTTCACCACCAGCGTTTCCCACACCAAATCCAGAATGCGGCGATAAACCGCCGGATCGCCGAACTCGGTCTGTTTGCAGAACATCTGGTAATTCGGGTACATACGCTCGCACAAACTGGCCATAAAGGTCAAATGTTGCCAAGCCTCGTGCCGTTCCAGACGTAAATGAATCGGGTTACGTAGCATGCTTTACTCTCTTACGCGTTATCTGCGGCGCAGTGTACCCGAAATCGCTCATGGCGACACCTCCGGATGCTGCTGCAACCAACGCTGAAACGCCGGGCGCCGCGATGCGATGGCATCAGCCCAACGGGTCGGCTCCGGCAAACGGTAGCCCGCCATACAGCGCTGCACCCACGCCAGCGCGCTGTCGGCGCCCACGCGGTGACCGGTAGAGATGAACAGCGGGTTGCAGCGCGCCTTGCTGCGCCATACCCAGCCCAGCTGTTCACCCTTATCTTCCAACAGTGCCAGCGCGCCGACGGCGGCGTCCAGCGGCGCAAATTTGCCGCACAGGCGCTTCTTGGCCACGCCGATGGTCGGTACATCGACCAGCAGGCCGAAATGGCTGGCGACGCCGAGACGCCGCGGATGCGAAATGCCATGTCCATCGACGAAGATCAACCCCGGCTTTTGCCGCAGCTGAGCCCAGGCGGCCAACAGCGCCGGGTATTCGCGAAACGACAGGAAACCCGGGATATAAGGCATGACGGTGGCGATACGCGCCACCTGATACTCCACCAGCTCCAGCGACGGATAGCGCAGGATGGCGATGGCGGCGCGCGTCACCGCCCCCTCCTGCTCGAAGCCCACGTCGGCACCGGCGATGAAGGCCGGCGGGTCGGCCGGCAGATCGTCGTAGCGAATGACTTCAGCCGCGCGCCGCAGCTGTTCGGCGCGCAGGGCCTGCATATCGGTCACATCAAATCCTTAACGGTGGTATTTCGCCGACTGCGCGTGCACCGCCTCGACGAAGGCGCCGGCGTGCTCAGGCGGCACATCCTGATGGATGCCGTGGCCCAAGTTGAACACATGGCCGTTGCCGTGGCCGAAACCGGCCAGAATGGTCTCCACTTCTTCCGCGATGCGCGCCGGGGAAGCATAAAGCATCGACGGATCCATGTTGCCCTGCAGCGCCACTTTATCGCCCACGCGCCGACGCGCGTCGGCGATGTCGGTGGTCCAATCCAGCCCCAGCGCATCGCAGCCGGTGGCAGCCATCGCCTCCAGCCACTGCCCGCCGCCTTTGGTAAACAGCGTCACCGGCACGCGGCGGCCGTCATTCTCACGCAGCAGGCCATCGACGATCTTGTGCATGTAGTGCAACGAGAACTCGCGGTAATCGCGCCCGGTCAACACGCCGCCCCAGGTGTCGAACACCATCACCGACTGCGCGCCGGCCTTGATCTGGGCGTTGAGGTACAGGATCACGCTGTCCGCCAGCTTGTCCAGCAACAGGTGCAGCGTGGCCGGTTCGGCATACATCATCTTCTTCAGCTTGGTGAAGGCCTTGCTGCTGCCGCCCTCAACCATATAGGTAGCCAATGTCCATGGGCTGCCGGAGAAGCCGATCAGCGGCACTTCGCCCTTCAGCTCGCGGCGGATGGTACGCACCGCGTTCATCACATAGCCCAACTCCACTTCTGGATCGAACACCGGCAGTTTGTCGACGTCAGCACGGCAGGTGATGGGTGAGCTGAAACGCGGGCCTTCGCCGGCTTCAAAGTACAGGCCAAGCCCCATGGCGTCGGGAATGGTGAGAATGTCGGAGAACAGAATGGCGGCGTCCAGCGCATAGCGGCGCAGCGGCTGCAGCGTAACCTCACAGGCCAGCTCCGCGTTCTTGCACAGCGACATGAAATCACCGGCCTGGGCGCGGGTCGCCTTGTACTCCGGTAAATAACGACCGGCCTGGCGCATCATCCATACGGGGGTCACATCCACCGGCTGGCGCAACAGCGCGCGCAGGTAGCGATCGTTCTTCAACTCAGTCATTTATGGGGCTCCCTTAATAATCTGCCGGCCATTGTACATTATTCTGCCCGGCACAGCGCCACGGTGTCCTCAATCAACCGGCGCGCCACGGTGCCGGGCGGCGGCAACAGTGGCAGTTGGTCGTAGCGATACCAGCCGGCGTTGAGCAGCTCCTTGGGATCGTGACGAAGGTCGCCCTGATGGTAATCGGCCATAAAGGCCATCATCAGCGAGTGTGGGAACGGCCAGGGTTGTGAAGTGACGTAGCGCAGGTTCTTGATTTCGATATTGCTCTCTTCCATCACTTCGCGCGCTACCGCCTGTTCCAGCGTTTCGCCCACCTCGACGAAGCCGGCCAGCACCGTGTGGATGCCGCCGCGATGGCGCACGTGTTGCGCCAGCAGGATCTGATCGTCGCGCCGAATGGCGACGATCACGCAGGGCGCAATCTGCGGGTAGTACCGCTCTTTGCAGTGGCCGCACAGGCAGGCGCTTTCGGAGCGGCTGAGGTGCATCTCATGGCCGCAGTAGCCGCAATAGCGATGAGAGCGGTAGAAATCCGCCAACTGAACGCCGCGCCCGGCAAGCTGGAACAGACCGCGATCCTGATCCAACAGTTGACGCACCGATCCCATCTCCCGCGGCATCGCCTGGCGCACCAGCCAAACCGGCGCGCCCTCCCATTCACCGATGGTGCGCGCCATGTGGCCCTGCAGCCCGAGGGCGGCGGCCGTCCCCGACGGCAATTCACCGTTCGGTAACCAAAGTTTGCTTTCATGGCTGACAATCCACCAGCCGTTTTCATTGCCCGTTAATGCAAGTTCCATATCGTTGTTGCACAACCTCAGCTTCACTGGCACTCTACAAATCGGCTTTGTTACATTTTAATAACTTACCGGTTACTTTTGTTACTTACACGGAGTCAAACATGCTCAACCGTTTGGAAAGGCTGACTCAGCGCGTTGGCGGTAGTAATGAATTAGTTGATCAATGGCTTCAGGCCCGCAAACAGTTGCTGGTCGCCTACTGCACGCTGGTAGGCCTCAAACCGAATAAAGAAAAGCATACGCCGCTGAATGAAAAAGCGCTGGAGAACTTTTGCCACAACCTGGTGGATTATCTCTCCGCAGGGCATTTTCATATCTATGACAGAATTATCAAACAAGTGGAAGGCGCAGCCAGTCCGAAAATGTCGCTGGCGGTGAACATCTATCCCAAGCTGTGGGCCAATACTGAACAGATCATGGCGTTCCACGATCGCTATACCGAAGTGGATATCGATCAGGAGGTTTGTCTGGAATTCCACCAGGCCTTGTCGGATATCGGCGAAACGCTGGCGGCGCGCTTTGCGCTGGAAGATAAGCTGATCCAGTTGGAAGCAGAAGCCGCGCAGCAACCGCTGCCGGACCAGACGCTGGATCCGGCGCGTTAAAATTTTATAGTTTTTTTTCTTATCCCTCCTATACTGGGGGCATCTTGTCGGAGTGCCTAGCGCCTGATTTGTTCATCGAATCAGCCAGGCTGAGACCGTTAATTCGGGATCCGCGGAACCTGATCGGGTTAATACCCGCGAAGGGAACAAGAGTAATCTATCGCCACAGGCACGGCCTCCCCCTTGCGGGCGCCCTGCCTTATCGGCCACCATCATTACTCCCTCCGAGCTCCAGACAAGCAACTTTCCCAACCCAACACACTGGTAGGAACTTGCTATGTCTAACATTAATCCCCCGCGCGCCCGTAAAGCGCAACGCGAAGCCGCCCAGCAGTTTATCGACACGCTGCAAGGCATGGCTTTCCCAAACTCACGCCGCATCTACCTGCAGGGCTCGCGCCGCGATATCCAGGTGCCGATGCGCGAAATTGAGCTCAGTCCGACCCTGGTCGGCGGCAGCAAAGATAGCCCGCAGTATGAACAGAACGAGGCGATCCCGGTATATGACACCGCGGGCCCCTACGGCGATCCGCAGGCCGAGCTCGATGTGCACGCCGGCCTGGCCAAGCTGCGCGCCGGCTGGATCGACGCGCGCGGCGATACTGCGACCCTGAGCGGCGCCAGTTCCGGCTTCACCCAACAGCGTCTGGCGGACGAGGGGCTGGATCACCTGCGCTTCGAACATCTGCCGCTGCCGCGCAAAGCGCTGCCGGGCAAGTGCGTGACCCAGCTGCACTATGCCCGCGCCGGCATCGTCACCCCGGAGATGGAGTTTATCGCCATCCGTGAAAACATGGGGCGCGAACGCATTCGCGGCGAGGTGCTGCGCCACCAGCATCCGGGCCAGGGCTGGGGCGCCAACCTGCCGGACAACATCACGCCGGAGTTCGTGCGCCAGGAAGTGGCCGCCGGCCGCGCCATCATTCCTGCCAACATCAATCACCCGGAGGCGGAGCCGATGATCATCGGCCGCAATTTCCTGGTGAAGGTGAACGCCAATATCGGCAACTCGGCGGTCACGTCGTCGATCGAAGAAGAGGTGGAGAAGCTGGTGTGGGCCACCCGCTGGGGCGCAGACACCGTGATGGATCTCTCCACCGGCCGCTATATTCACGAAACCCGCGAGTGGATCCTGCGCAACAGCCCGGTGCCCATCGGCACCGTGCCTATCTACCAGGCGCTGGAGAAGGTCAACGGCGTGGCGGAAAACCTCACCTGGGCGATGTTCCGCGATACGCTGCTGGAACAGGCGGAACAAGGGGTCGATTACTTCACCATCCACGCCGGCGTGCTGCTGCGCTATGTGCCGATGACCGCCAAACGCCTGACCGGCATCGTGTCGCGCGGCGGCTCGATCATGGCCAAATGGTGCCTGTCGCACCATCAGGAAAACTTCCTCTATCAGCACTTCCGTGAAATCTGCGAGATCTGCGCCGCCTACGACGTTTCGCTGTCGCTCGGCGACGGCCTGCGCCCCGGCTCGATTCAGGACGCCAACGACGAAGCCCAGTTCGCCGAGCTGCATACGCTGGGCGAGCTGACCAAAATCGCCTGGGAATACGACGTGCAGGTGATGATCGAAGGCCCGGGCCATGTGCCGATGCAGATGATCCGCCGCAATATGACCGAAGAGCTGGAACACTGCCACGAAGCGCCGTTCTACACCCTCGGCCCGCTGACCACCGATATCGCCCCGGGCTATGACCATTTCACCTCCGGCATCGGCGCGGCGATGATCGGCTGGTTCGGCTGTGCCATGCTGTGTTACGTCACGCCGAAAGAGCACCTCGGTCTGCCGAACAAAGAAGACGTCAAACAGGGCCTGATCACCTACAAGATCGCCGCCCACGCCGCCGATCTGGCCAAGGGCCATCCGGGCGCGCAGATCCGCGATAACGCCATGTCCAAGGCGCGTTTCGAATTTCGCTGGGAAGATCAGTTCAATCTGGCGCTCGATCCGGCCACCGCGCGCGCCTATCACGACGAAACCCTGCCGCAGGAATCCGGCAAGGTCGCCCACTTCTGCTCAATGTGCGGGCCGAAATTCTGCTCGATGAAGATTTCGCAGGAGGTGCGCGACTACGCCGCCGCCCAGGAGACCGCCAAGCCGATCGAAGTGCAGCTGACCGGCATGGAGAAAATGTCCGCCGAATTCCGTGCCCGCGGCAGCGAGCTGTATCACAGCGCCGGCACCCTGCAAGAGGAGACAAACAATGACTGATATCACGACCCCCTTCCCGGCAACGCCCCACAAGCTGGGACTCTACCCGGTCGTCGACAGCGTGGAATGGCTCGCTCGCCTGCTGGAGGCCGGCGTTACCACGATCCAGCTGCGCATCAAGGATTTGCCTGACGAGCAGGTCGAAGAGGATATCGCCGCCGCCATCGCGCTGGGCCAGCGTTATCAGGCGCGCCTGTTCATCAACGACTACTGGCGGCTGGCGATCAAGCATGGCGCCTACGGCGTGCATCTGGGCCAGGAAGATCTCGATACCACCGATCTGGCTGCCATTCACCGCGCCGGGTTGCGGCTCGGCGTGTCCACCCATGACGACGCCGAACTGGCGCGCGCGCTGGCGGTGAAACCGTCCTACATCGCGCTGGGGCACATCTTCCCCACCCAAACCAAAGACATGCCTTCGGCGCCGCAGGGGCTGACGGAGTTGAAACGCCACATCGCCGGCCTGGCGGATTACCCGACGGTGGCGATCGGCGGGATCAGTATCGATCGCGTACCGGCAGTGCTGGCGTGCGGCGTCGGCAGCGTGGCGGTGGTCAGCGCCATCACCCAGGCGCCGGATTGGCGCGCGGCGACGGCCGAGCTGCTGCGGCTGATCGAAGCCGAGGGGTCGAGCGATGCTTAACGATCAGGAATTCCTGCGCTACAGCCGCCAGCTGCTGCTGGAGGACGTCGGCCCGGAAGGCCAGGAGAAACTCAAGCGCGCCACGGTGTTGATCGTCGGTTTGGGCGGGCTCGGTTCCCCGGCTTCGTTGTACCTGGCCGCCGCCGGCGTCGGCACGCTGCTGCTGGCCGACGACGACCAGCTGCACGTTACCAACCTGCAGCGGCAAATCCTCTACCGCAGCGCCGATACCGCCACCGGTAAGGCGGCGCTGGCGCAACGCCACCTGCAGGCGCTGAACCCGTTGGTGGAATCCATCCCGCTGGCGCAACGGCTACAGGGGCAAGCGCTGCGCGACGCGGTCGCCCGCGCCGATCTGGTGCTGGACTGCTGCGACAATATGGCGACCCGTCATGAGGTCAATGCCGCCTGCATCGCCGCCGCCAAGCCGCTGATCAGCGGCAGCGCGGTCGGTTTCAGCGGCCAGCTGCTGGTGCTCGAGCCGCCCTATGCGCACGGCTGCTACGCCTGCCTGTATCCGGAGCAGGAAGAACCGCAGCGCAACTGCCGTACTGCCGGGGTACTCGGCCCGGTGGTCGGCGTAATCGGCACCCTGCAAGCGCTGGAGGCCATCAAGATGCTGGCCGGCATGCCTTCCTCCCTCAGCGGGAAACTGCGGCTGTTCGACGGTAAGCAGCAGAGCTGGAGCACGCTGCAACTGAGCCAGGCCCGCGCCTGCCCGGTATGCGGAGGCGCAGCATGAAAATCCGGCTGAACGACCAACCGCTTGAGCTGGCGCAGCCGCTCAGCGTCGCCGCCCTGCTGACCCAGTTGGAACGCCACCAGCCGGGCACCGCGCTGGCGATCAACCAAACCATCATCCCACGCGCCGACTGGGCCGACCATCAGGTGCATGACGGTGACGACATTTTGCTGTTTCAAGCGATCGCCGGAGGCTGACATGCTGAAAATCGCCGATACCACTTTTACCTCGCGCCTGTTCACCGGCACCGGCAAGTTCGCCACCCCGGCGTTGATGCTGGAGGCACTGGCGGCCTCCGGCTCACAGCTGGTGACCATGGCCATGAAGCGCGTCGATCTGCGCGGCGGCAACGACGCCATTTTGGCGCCGCTGCAGCAGTTGGGCGTCAGGCTGTTGCCCAACACCTCCGGCGCCAAAACCGCCGCCGAGGCGGTGTTCGCCGCCCGGCTGGCGCGTGAAGCGCTCGGCACCCACTGGGTGAAGCTGGAGATCCATCCCGATGTGAAATACCTGCTGCCTGATCCGATAGAAACGCTGAAAGCGGCGGAAACGCTGGTGAAAGACGGTTTTGTGGTGCTGCCCTACTGCGGCGCCGATCCGGTGCTGTGCAAACGGCTGGAAGAGGTGGGCTGTGCGGCGGTGATGCCGCTCGGTGCGCCTATTGGCTCCAACCGCGGTCTGCGCACCCGTGACTTCCTCGAAATCATCATCGAGCAAGCCAAGGTGCCGGTGGTGGTAGACGCCGGCATCGGCGCGCCAAGCCACGCGCTGGCGGCGATGGAGCTGGGTGCCGACGCGGTGCTGGTGAATACCGCCATTGCCGTGGCGCGCGATCCGGTGCAGATGGCGCGGGCGTTTCGCCTGGCGCTGGAGGCCGGCGAGCCGGCACGCAGCGCCGGATTAGGCTCCAGCCAGCGCGGCGCGGTCGCGTCCAGCCCGCTGACCGCTTTTCTCAGCCAGCCAGAGGAGGCGCAATGATGGCCGACGATTTCAGTAGCCGCTGGCAACAGCTGGACTGGGACGACATTACGCTGCGCATCAACGGCAAAACTACGCGCGACGTGGAGCACGCGTTGAACGCCGACAAGCTGACGCGCGACGACTTTATGGCGCTGATCTCCCCCGCGGCCGCGCCGTATCTGGAACCGTTGGCGCAACGCGCGCAGCAGCTGACCCGCCAGCGGTTCGGCAACGTCGTCGGCTTCTATGTGCCGCTGTATCTCTCTAACCTGTGCGCCAACGACTGCACCTACTGCGGCTTTTCGATGAGCAACCGCATCAAGCGCAAAACGCTGGATGCGGCGGAGATCGCACGCGAGTGCGAAGCCATCAAGGCGCTGGGGTTCGAACATCTGTTGCTGGTCACCGGCGAACATCAGACCAAGGTTGGCATGGACTATTTCCGCCAGCACATCCCGGCGATCCGCCGGCACTTCAGCTCGCTGATGATGGAAGTGCAGCCGCTGGCGCAGGAGGAATACGCCGAACTGAAAACGCTGGGCCTAGACGGCGTGCTGGTGTACCAGGAAACCTACCATCCGGCCACCTATCTGCAGCACCACCTGCGCGGCCAGAAGCAGGATTTCCATTGGCGCCTGGCCACGCCGGATCGCCTGGGGCGCGCCGGGATCGACAAGATCGGCCTCGGCGCATTGATCGGTCTGTCCAACAGTTGGCGCACCGACTGCTACCTGCTGGCGGAACATCTGTTCTACCTGCAGCAAACCTACTGGCAGAGCCGCTACTCGATCTCGTTCCCGCGTCTGCGCCCCTGCGCCGGTGGCATTGAACCGGCGTCGATCATGAGCGAGCCTCAACTGGTGCAGCTGATCTGCGCCTTCCGGCTGTTCGCGCCAGACGTTGAGCTGTCGCTGTCTACCCGGGAGTCGCCTTACTTCCGCGATCATATGATCCCGGTGGCGATCAACAGCGTCAGCGCCGGATCCAAGACGCAGCCCGGCGGCTATGCCGATGACGTACCGCCGGAGCTGGAACAGTTCGAACCGCACGACGGCCGCACGCCGCAGCAGGTCGCCGAGGCCATCAGCCACGCCGGGCTGCAGCCGGTGTGGAAAGACTGGGACGGTTATCTGGGACGCGGCGCGCAATAAACAGCAACGTTTGCCGCCGTGTGAAGAAAACGCTGGAGCGGCCGCGCAATGCCGAACGGCAGCGCTGGCGCCGGCAAACGCGCCGACTATAGTGGCCTTGCCGACCGCCAAACCCGGCGTCGGCCGGGGCCGTCACCCTCTCGATGGCCCCGCCTTATCCCATCCCGGATCGCGCCGGAGATCCTCTTGCGCGACTCCGGCCCTCGTCCGCGGCAACGCGCATATGCCGTATCGCGGCCTGTAAGGGCGTACGGATAGGTTGTCTTGTCGGTTAATGGGCTGTCAGAAAGATACGATATCTGCGTTCGGTATTCACTTAGGAGTGATATTCATAGGGCGCTATTGCGGCAGCACAGTGAGGAACGAGGAAAAAAGAAGATACCGCGACGAAGAGAGGTTCGAATGGTCATCCCCGGTGCAGCCAATAGCCCTGGTGTTGACCGCAGATCTTTTTTGCCGCCTGCTCCCTGCTTACGGACAAGAGCAGGCGGTTTATTTTGTGAGACAGGCACCCCCCCAGGACGCGAATCACACAGTATGTGCGCTAATTAACCACATAAACGATTAAATGTGAATGTCTTTTGAGTGTTTTTTTATTTAGTATCGAGTATGTTTTGAGTTTGCCAAAGGAAATCAAACTGATATCACCGCAACCACCGGAGCATCATCTATAATCCAGCACGGGTTCTCGCGCAGGTTTTTCAGCGCTCGCGGTCAACATCAAAAAAGCCAAGGTTGTCATGAAGAAAACGCCAAATTATATCGATGCAATCAGCGCGTTGCTCACTCTGAAAGGAGTTGGCGACAGAAAACATGCCTCCACGATGGCCAACATACTGAACCTTCAGTACAACAGCGCCAAACAAAAACTGGATGGCAAAAGGGGCATCACCCTCGATGAAATCAAAAAGGTTTTTCAGTATTTCAACGAACCGTTTGCCGGCCAAAGGACGCATAACGGTGTCTTTATCATGAACAGCATTCACAAGCGCTGCAACATTGAGGTCGACGAGCGCCCGGCCACGCAAGCAGACAGCGACGAAACCTACGCCTACAAAAAAGACGATCTTTTCATCATCAACACCAACCGGGAACATGCCGCCGATGCCCCGCTGTACAAAGTCAACAAGATAGACTTTCTGCCGGCTCCGCGTATCGCGATCCTGGACAATGACAGTGATATTCTCGAATTGTTGAAGAAGATCGCCTGCCGCTACGGCATCGAGACCGAGACCTTTCAGACGGCGGACGCCATGCTGGCCGCGCTGGAGCACCAGTCTTTTGAGGCGTTTATTTTGGACTGGCTGTTGGACTTCGGTGAGACTTCCGAACGCGTCGTGAAGAAAATTAAAGATGCCCTCGATCCGCATGCCCGCATCATCATTTTGACCGGCCAGCTGAATCACTACGAGAAAAACATCGGCGATATGATCCTGCACTATGACGTGCATCTGGTGGAAAAACCGACCAAACCGCTGATTATCTCTTCGCTGCTGCTGTCGAACTTATTCTTTAATTAGTTTGACCGGGATGCGGATCAAAAACGACGAGCCAACCCCTTCGACGGATTTGACCTTGATGGCGCCTTTCATCGTCGTGACGTAATTTTTGATAATGGTCAGCCCCAGCCCCAATCCCTGTCGCGTTTCCCTTTCCACCCCCTGATTGAACGCCTTATATAATCGTTCCAGATTATCGACGTTAAACCCGATGCCGGTGTCTTTTACCCATAAATACAGATTGCCGTGGCACACCTTCACATTGAGGATAATCGCACCGTGGTGAGTAAATTTGTCCGCGTTGCTGAGCAGATTGGCCAATATTCGGTAGAGCTTATATTTGTCGGAGCAAATCAAACCAACATAGGATGAACGACGCACCACGATGCGATTACCACGCCCGGCGCTGATACTGGTCATGGCATCGTCCACCACCTCATTCAGACGGAAGGTGGATATATTCACTTTCACCCCCCCCATCTCTAGCCGCGAATAATCCATCACCTCGCGCGTTTGTTCGGTGATCTTATTGCCGTGATAGGAGATCAGGCGAGCTTCTTTTTTCAACTCTTCCTGCGCTAGCTCGTGCTCCATGATATCCGCAGCAATGACGATGGCCTGAGTCGAGCCGGCGATCTCGTGGTAGATGGAAGAGATAAAGATGTTCTTATTCTTGATGATCTCTTTTAACGAGAAGGCATTTCTCAGCACCAGGAACATCATCAGGAACACCAACATCAGCGAAAAGAGGGCAAACATCTCGGCTTTACTCGAGTTGTCCTGGATGATGCCTTTCACTTCGGTAAAGTTTTTAATCTGTATCCGATAAATAATTTCCTGGATATCGACCAGCGTGCCCTCGATATCATCCATATAAGAGAGAATATCCGCCTTGTTTTTCTGCCCCACCAGCAAGCCGGCGGAGAGATCGTCCAACGTGCGGTACTGCTGCTTCAGCAGCGTAACATTCTTGATGAACTCGTCGTCGTAATAAAAAGAGTCGCTGAAGGTCGAACGGCTCTCCAGGATCTGAATCTTCGAGTAAAAGATTTTCTTCTTGATCAGGAAAGCGTCGTAGTCGTTATTTTCACTGAGCAGCAGCGCGGTTTTGGTCCTTTCAAACGCCAGAAAGAGGATCTCGGCCACCGAGTAGTTGTCCAGATTGGGCTCGATCTGCTTATAGCGCTCTTTTACGCCACCGAAGTTAATAGCAATCAACAAAATCAATAAAGAGAAGATGGCAACCAACGCGATAAGAGTACCGATCAGTTTTTTGCTCATCTTATTTCATCTCCAACCGTTTAACTTGCCAGACGGTTTTCGCATTCACATCCAGGTTATTCAGCTCAGCGTAGCCATCGCGCGGATAAATAATGGCGAATGGCCCCAGCTCCCCCACGTCGATCGGCTTACCGCCGCGCAGATAGGCGACAATCACGCGGTATTTAATCATCTCGTCAATCGGCATCGAGTAGGAGTAATCGTCCCAGGCGAAAGCGCGCACCGACTGGCCTTTCAGATGATAGGCTTTCACCAGCTCGGCAAACTCAACGCCGGTAAACGTATCTTCCGGGGTGAAATTGGTCGAGGTTTTAATCGTGTGCGGCGGCATCGCCTCCAGCATCTGCCGGGTGATTTTGATCTTCTCGCCGTCGAGCGGTTTCAGATAAAAATAGTCAACGGCCGCATACAGCGGCGCGCTAAACAGCGAAAGCAGCAGTAACGTCATCAATCCTTTGATTTTCATCATTCACCCTCTTTGCGTTTCACCAATTCGGCCTGGCCAAATTCATCCTGCCCGACCACGACCCAGCCGTGACGTTGATAAAAGCCTTCGGCCTTGGAGCCGAGATCGGTGGTTAAGTGGATCGCTTCGGCGCCGTGCTCAAACATCCAGTGAGTGACCCGTGCCAGTAAGGCAGAGCCGATCCCCTTAGACTGGTATTCCGGCTTCACGAACAGGCCGCCGATCAGCGGTTCAGGGATGAATAACCCGAAGCC
Organism: Serratia sp. OLAL2; assembly: GCF_002752475.1. NCBI lineage: Bacteria > Pseudomonadati > Pseudomonadota > Gammaproteobacteria > Enterobacterales > Yersiniaceae > Serratia > Serratia sp. OLAL2. Next base: position 17,766 of record NZ_MSTL01000009.1, read on the forward strand.
AACGCCGGCATAGTCGTCGCCATACTTGCAGATCCAACCGCCGCCCTGGTTGATGTCCTCCAGCGCCTGTTTGCGCTGCAGATACTGGACCTGATGCGGATGCAGCAGGTTTTCTTCAACGGAAAAGCGGATCTCATACAGGTATGGCAGGTGTTGCGCCGTCAATTTTTCGAAGGTAATGAGGCTGTCCATGTTTCGCACTGTCCTTAATTGTCAGATAAAAAGCGCCGGTCAATTTCTGCTGGAACCATAGTAGCAAAGTTTGTCTTAACCCGGCACGAGGCGAAAAAAAACCGCCCCCGAAGGGGCGGTTTATCTGGCGATGGGCCCGGCGTACCGGGCCCGCGGCGCGGATGACGATTACTCGTCGTCGCTGCCGCCCAGGCCTGCGTTGAGCAGCTCGGCCAGGTTAGCCGTCGCTTCTTCCGCGCTGACTTGCGGAACAACCGGCGCTTCACCCTGAGCACGGCGACGCATACGATCCTGATGATAAGCGTAACCGGTACCGGCTGGGATCAGACGGCCCACGATAACGTTCTCTTTCAGGCCACGCAGTTCATCACGCTTGCCGGCTACGGCAGCTTCGGTCAGAACGCGCGTCGTTTCCTGGAACGATGCAGCGGAGATGAAGGACTCGGTCGCCAAGGAAGCCTTGGTGATACCCAGCAGATCGCGCGAGAAGGTTGCCGCGATTTTACCTTCAGCTTCCAGCTGACGGTTGGCAATCTTGACGCGAGACACTTCAGCCTGCTCGCCTTCCAGGAACTCGGAGCCACCAGCGCTAACGATGGTGCCTTTACGCAGCATCTGACGAACGATAACTTCGATGTGCTTATCGTTAATCTTAACGCCTTGCAGACGGTAAACTTCCTGCACTTCGTTGGTGATGTAGCGGGTAACCGCATGCACGCCACGCAGACGCAGAATGTCGTGCGGAGACTCTGGGCCGTCGGAAACGACGTCACCACGTTCCACCACTTCGCCTTCGAACACGTTGAGCTGACGCCATTTCGGGATCATCTCTTCGTAAGCGTCGCTGCCGTCCAGCGGAGAGATCACCAGGCGACGTTTGCCTTTGGTCTCTTTACCGAACGAGATAATCCCGCTGATTTCAGCCAGGATTGCCGGCTCTTTCGGACGACGTGCTTCGAACAGGTCGGCAACGCGCGGCAGACCACCGGTAATATCCTTGGTACCGCCGGATTCCTGAGGAATACGCGCCAGGGTATCACCCGCACCGATCTGAATGCCGTCTTCCAGCTGAACGATCGCTTTGCCCGGCAGGAAGTATTGAGCAGGCATATCAGTACCTGGGATCAATACGTCTTCGCCCTGAGCGTCAACGATTTTCAGTGCCGGACGCAGGTCTTTACCGCTACCGGTACGCTCTGCGCTGTCCAGTACGACCAGAGAAGACAAACCGGTCAGTTCGTCGGTCTGGCGAGTAATGGTCTGGCCGTCAACCATATCCGCGAAGCGAATGAAGCCGCTGACTTCACTGATGACCGGCATGGTGTGCGGATCCCAGTTAGCAACGGTTTCGCCGCCGTTAACTTCTTCACCGTCGCCTTTGCCCATCACGGCACCGTAAGGCACCTTGTAGCTTTCTTTGGTACGGCCGAATTCGTCGATCAGTTTCAGTTCGGTGTTACGCGAGGTGATCACCAGCTTGCCCGCGGCGTTCATAACGAACTTCACGTTGCTCAGCTTGAGGCTACCCTTGTTTTTCACCTGGATGCTGGATTCAGCAGCCGCACGAGATGCCGCACCACCGATGTGGAACGTACGCATCGTCAGCTGTGTACCCGGCTCACCGATGGACTGTGCCGCGATAACGCCGATGGCTTCACCTTTGTTGATGATGTGGCCACGTGCCAGGTCGCGACCGTAGCAGTTTGCACACACACCAAAGTCGGTTTCACAGCTCACTACGGAACGGACTTTAACGCTGTCGACAGAATTCTCTTCCAACAGGTCACACGCCTTCTCGTTCAGCAGGGTGTTGCGTGGCACCAGAATGTCCGCCGTACCCGGCTTGAGGACGTCTTCTGCCGTCACACGGCCCAGAACGCGTTCACGCAGCGGCTCTTTCACGTCGCCACCTTCGATAACCGGAGTCATCAGGATGCCGTCGTGGGTGCCACAGTCGTCTTCGGTCACAACCAGATCCTGCGCCACGTCAACCAGACGACGGGTCAGATAACCGGAGTTCGCGGTTTTCAGTGCGGTATCCGCCAGACCTTTACGAGCACCGTGGGTGGAGATGAAGTACTGGAGTACGTTCAGACCTTCACGGAAGTTCGCGGTGATTGGCGTTTCGATGATGGAGCCGTCCGGCTTCGCCATCAGGCCACGCATACCGGCCAGCTGACGAATCTGAGCGGCGGAACCACGCGCACCGGAGTCGGCCATCATAAAGATGCTGTTGAAGGAAACTTGCTGTTCCACTTCGCCGTCACGGTTAACCACGTCTTCTACCGACAGGTTTTCCATCATCGCTTTCGCAACGCGTTCGTTCGCTGCAGCCCAGATATCGATCACTTTGTTGTAGCGTTCGCCGGCGGTAACCAGACCAGACTGGAACTGCTCCTGGATCTCGGCAACTTCGGTTTCCGCTTCTTCGATGATCTCCGCTTTCTTGGCCGGGATAACCATGTCGTCGATACCTACGGAAGCGCCTGAACGGGCTGCGTAAGCAAAACCGGTGTACATGATCTGGTCAGCAAAGATAACGGTCGGCTTCAGGCCCAGGATGCGGTAACAGGTGTTCAGCATCTTGGAGATCGCTTTCTTGCCCAAAGGCTGGTTAACGATCGAGTACGGCAGACCTTTCGGTACGATCATCCACAGGATGGCGCGGCCGATGGTGGTGTCGATAATGCTGGTCTGAGAAGTCCATTCGCCTTCGGCGTTTTTGACGTCTTCGGTGATACGCACTTTAACGCGCGCATGCAGAGACGCCAGGCCGGCGCGGTAAACACGCTCAGCTTCTTTGGAACCGTTCAGCACCATGCCTTCGCCCTTGGCGTTAACACAGTCGCGGGTCATGTAGTACAGACCCAGTACAACGTCCTGAGAAGGAACGATGATTGGCTCGCCGTTCGCTGGGGACAGGATGTTGTTGGTAGACATCATCAGCGCACGCGCTTCCAGCTGGGCTTCCAGCGTCAGCGGTACGTGAACAGCCATCTGGTCACCATCGAAGTCGGCGTTATAGGCCGCACAAACCAGTGGGTGCAGCTGGATCGCTTTACCTTCGATCAGAACCGGTTCAAACGCCTGGATACCCAAACGGTGCAGGGTTGGTGCACGGTTCAGCAGTACCGGGTGTTCGCGGATCACTTCGTCCAGGATATCCCAAACGACGGCTTCTTCACGCTCAACCATTTTCTTGGCGGCTTTGATGGTGGTGGCCAGGCCACGCAGCTCCAACTTGCCGTAGATGAACGGTTTGAACAGCTCCAGCGCCATCTTTTTAGGCAGACCGCACTGATGCAGACGCAGGTATGGACCTACGGTGATTACGGAACGGCCGGAGTAGTCAACGCGTTTACCGAGCAGGTTCTGACGGAAACGACCCTGCTTACCTTTGATCATGTCGGCCAAAGATTTCAGAGGACGTTTGTTGGAACCGGTGATGGCACGACCGCGACGGCCGTTATCCAGCAGGGCGTCTACCGCTTCTTGCAGCATACGCTTTTCGTTGCGCACGATGATGTCAGGCGCAGCCAGATCCAGCAGGCGTTTCAGACGGTTGTTACGGTTGATCACGCGGCGATACAGATCGTTCAGATCCGAGGTCGCGAAACGACCGCCATCCAGCGGAACCAGCGGGCGCAGATCCGGCGGCAGTACCGGCAGCACGGTCAGGATCATCCACTCCGGCTTGTTACCGGACTGTACGAACGCTTCCAGCAGCTTGATACGCTTGGTCAACTTCTTGCGCTTGGTTTCGGAGTTGGTTTCGTTCAGCTCTTCACGCAGCTGCTCGCACTCGGCTTCCAGATCCATGTTTTTCAACAGGGCCTGAATAGCTTCCGCACCCATCTTGGCGTCGAATTCGTCACCGAACTCTTCCAGCGCGTCCAGATACTGCTCTTCGGTCAGGATCTGACGACGCTCGAGGTTGGTCATACCGCCTTCGACCACCACATAGGATTCGAAGTACAGTACGCGTTCGATATCACGCAGCGGCATATCCAGCAGCAAACCGATGCGGGATGGCAGCGATTTCAGGAACCAGATGTGCGCGGTCGGCGAAGCCAGCTCGATGTGGCCCATGCGCTCACGACGCACTTTGGTCTGGGTCACTTCAACGCCGCACTTCTCACAGATCACGCCGCGGTGTTTCAAGCGCTTGTACTTACCGCACAGGCACTCGTAATCTTTTACCGGCCCGAAGATACGGGCGCAGAAAAGGCCGTCACGTTCTGGTTTGAACGTACGGTAGTTAATGGTTTCCGGCTTCTTAACTTCACCGAACGACCACGAACGGATCATGTCTGGCGAGGCCAGAGCAATCTTGATCGCATCAAACTCTTCGGTCTTAGTTTGCGCTTTCAGAAACTTCAATAAGTCTTTCACGGATTGGCTCCTGTCGGAGTTAAACCTGTTGGGTACCCACAACCGCAGTAGGTACCCGTGTGACCTGAACAACCACCCTCAGGCTCCCTTAGGCGGGGAGCCTGAGCCGGAATGACGATTACTCGTCTTCCAGTTCGATGTTGATGCCGAGCGAGCGGATTTCTTTCAACAGTACGTTGAAGGATTCCGGCATGCCTGGCTCCATCCGGTGGTCGCCATCCACGATGTTTTTGTACATCTTGGTACGGCCGTTAACGTCATCCGACTTAACGGTGAGCATTTCCTGCAGGGTATAAGCCGCGCCGTATGCTTCCAGTGCCCACACTTCCATCTCACCGAAGCGTTGACCACCGAACTGCGCTTTACCACCCAGAGGTTGCTGAGTAACCAAGCTGTAAGAACCGGTTGAACGGGCGTGCATTTTATCGTCAACCAAGTGGTTCAGTTTCAGCATGTACATATAGCCGACAGTAACCTGGCGCTCGAATTGCTCACCGGTACGGCCATCGAACAGCGTGATCTGACCGGAGGTCGGGATACCACCCATTTCCAGCAGCTTCTTGATTTCAGTCTCTTTCGCACCGTCAAACACCGGTGTTGCGATCGGCATACCTTTTTTCAGGTTCTCTGCCAGACGCAGCACTTCGTCGTCGCTGAAGGTGTTCAGGTCAACTTTCTGGCAAACGTCGTCGCCCAGATCGTAGGCCTTCTGGATGAACTCACGCAGCTTGGCCACTTCCTGCTGCTGCTTCAGCATCTGGTTGATCTTCTCACCGATGCCTTTCGCAGCCATACCCAGGTGGGTTTCCAGGATCTGACCGATGTTCATACGTGATGGTACGCCCAGCGGGTTCAGTACGATGTCTACCGGCGTGCCGTTTTCATCGTAAGGCATATCTTCGATCGGGTTGATCTTGGAGATAACACCCTTGTTACCGTGGCGGCCCGCCATCTTGTCACCCGGTTGGATCTGACGTTTAACAGCCAGATAAACCTTGACGATTTTCAGCACGCCCGGCGCCAGATCGTCGCCCTGAGTGATCTTACGACGCTTGGCTTCCAGCTTCTTCTCGAAGTCGGATTTCAGTTCGTCGTACTGCTCGGCCAGCTGTTCCAGCTGGTTTTGCTTCTCTTCGTCGGTCAGGCCCAGTTCCAGCCAGCGATCGCGCGGCAGCTTGCTCAGCTTGTCGGCTTCGATGCCACCGGCAACCAGCACCGCGTGGATACGTGCAAACAGGCCGGCTTCCAGGATCTGCAGTTCTTCCGTCAGGTCTTTCTTCGCCTGCTTCAGCTGCATCTCTTCGATTTCCAACGCGCGCTTGTCTTTTTCCACGCCATCGCGGGTGAAGACCTGCACGTCGATAACCGTACCGGAAACGCCGTTCGGCACACGCAGAGAAGAGTCTTTAACGTCAGACGCTTTCTCACCGAAGATCGCACGCAGCAGTTTCTCTTCCGGCGTCAGCTGGGTTTCGCCTTTAGGCGTTACCTTACCGACCAGGATGTCACCGCCGGTCACTTCAGCGCCGATATACACGATACCGGATTCATCCAGCTTGGAGAGCGCAGCTTCACCCACGTTAGGGATGTCGGCGGTGATCTCTTCAGGCCCCAGCTTGGTGTCGCGAGACACGCACGCCAGTTCCTGGATGTGGATGGTGGTGAAGCGATCTTCCTGCACCACGCGCTCGGAGACCAAGATGGAGTCTTCGAAGTTGTAGCCGTTCCAAGGCATGAACGCTACGCGCATGTTCTGGCCCAGTGCCAGTTCGCCCAGGTCTGTCGATGGGCCATCCGCCAGCACGTCACCGCGCTCGATTGGCTCACCCAGACTCACACACGGCATCTGGTTGATGCAGGTGTTCTGGTTAGAACGGGTGTACTTGGTCAGGTTGTAAATATCGATACCTGCTTCGCCCGGGTACATCTCGTCTTCGTTAACTTTGATAACGATACGGGAAGCATCCACGTACTGGATCACACCGCCGCGTTTGGCAACGGCGGTTACGCCGGAGTCAACCGCTACAGCACGTTCCATACCGGTACCGACCAGCGGCTTGTCAGCGCGCAGGGTTGGTACGGCCTGACGTTGCATGTTCGCACCCATCAATGCACGGTTGGCGTCATCGTGTTCCAGGAATGGAATCAGTGAAGCACCAACGGAAACGACCTGCTGGGTGGATACGTCCATGTAGTCAACCTGGTCGCGGCTGAACAGGCTTGATTCGCCTTTGCTGCGGCAGGTGACCAGGTCTTCTACGAAGCGGCCTTCTTCATCCAGGTTGGAGTTCGCCTGGGCGATAACGAAGTTGCCTTCTTCAATAGCAGACAGGTAGTTGATTTCATCGGTCACCACGCCGTCACGCACGCGGCGGTACGGGGTTTCCAGGAAGCCATACTCGTTAGTCTGTGCGTACACGGACAGGGAGTTGATCAGACCGATGTTTGGACCTTCCGGCGTTTCGATTGGGCACACGCGGCCGTAGTGGGTCGGGTGTACGTCTCGAACTTCAAAGCCGGCGCGCTCACGGGTCAGACCGCCCGGGCCCAGTGCGGAGATACGACGCTTGTGCGTGATCTCGGACAGCGGGTTGTTCTGGTCCATGAACTGGGACAGCTGGCTGGAACCGAAGAACTCTTTCACCGCCGCCGAAATCGGCTTGGCGTTGATCATGTCCTGAGGCATCAGGGTATCCAGATCGCCCAGAGACAGACGCTCTTTCACCGCACGCTCAACACGCACCAGACCTACGCGGAACTGGTTCTCGGCCATTTCGCCGACGGAGCGGATACGACGGTTGCCCAAGTGGTCGATGTCGTCCACTTCGCCCTTGCCGTTACGGATATCGATGAGCTTCTTCATCACTTCGATGATGTCGTCTTTGCTCAGGATGCCCGAACCTTCGATCTCGTCGCGCAGCAGAGAACGGTTGAACTTCATGCGACCCACCGCGGACAGATCGTAGCGGTCTTCGGAGAAGAACAGGTTCTCGAACAGGCTTTCGGCAGCTTCGCGCGTTGGCGGCTCACCAGGGCGCATCATGCGGTAGATTTCTACCAGCGAGCTCAGACGATCGTTGGTCGGATCGACACGCAGCGTTTCAGAGATGTACGCGCCGTGATCCAGATCGTTGGTGAACAGCGTTTCGATGCGCTTGTGGCCAGACTGGCTCAGCTTGGCCAGCAGATCCAGCGACAGCTCCATGTTGGCTGCGCAGATCAGTTCGCCGGTATTGGTATCGATATAGTCTTTCGCGACCACTTTGCCCGCGATGTACTCTACCGGTACTTCAATGCTCTGAATGTCGTCTTTTTCCAGCTGACGGATATGACGGGCGGTGATACGACGGCCTTTCTCTACGTAGATCTTGCCGTTGGCTTCGATATCGAACGAAGCGGTCTCACCACGCAGGCGCTCTGGCACCAGCTCCATCTGCAGCTTATTGTCGCGGATTTCGAAGACGATCTTGTCAAAGAACAGGTCGAGGATCTGTTCAGTGGTGTAGTTCAGCGCGCGCAGAATGATGGTCGCAGGCAGTTTGCGGCGACGGTCAATACGCACGAACAGGTTGTCTTTCGGATCGAACTCGAAGTCCAACCACGAACCGCGGTAAGGGATGATGCGTGCGTTGTACAGCACTTTACCCGAAGAGTGGGTTTTACCCTTATCGCTGTCGAAGAATACGCCAGGACTACGGTGCAACTGAGATACGATAACCCTCTCAGTACCGTTGATCACAAAGGTGCCGTTTTCGGTCATGAGCGGAATTTCGCCCATGTAGACTTCTTGTTCCTTGATGTCTTTGACCGTACCTTCAGGCGCTTCGCGCTCATAGATAACCAGGCGCAGTTTTACGCGCAGCGGTGCAGAGAACGTCACACCACGGATCTGGCACTCTTTGACGTCGAAGACCGGCTCACCAAGACGGTAGCTAACGTATTGCAGCTCCGAATTGCCACTGTAGCTCTGGATAGGGAAAACAGAACGGAATGCGGCTTCAAGGCCGTACTGCCCTTCTGGATCTTGCTCGATAAACTTCTGGAACGAGTCAAGCTGGATAGAAAGGAGATATGGTATGTCCAGCACTTGTGGACGTTTACCAAAATCCTTACGAATACGTTTTTTCTCGGTATAGGAGTAAACCATAGGGTTCCTCAGCTCGCTGATCAGTGACCCAATCTGTCCGTCCGATTAGGGACAGTTCATGCAACACCGTTTTGTCGACCGGAAAGCGGGAACACTTTCCGCAATGTCTCTTGCTATCACGCTTAAACCATTTCATCGCGTCTTCCCCCAGAACTCCTGGTAGTGCAAAGACCGCGGTATATTAAGTCGTCAACAGAAACAAACATTGGGAGGCGAAACCAGCAGCCAAACAGTGTGAAACGCTACTGGCGCCCTACAGCGCAAAAAGGCTGGTGACTAAAAAGTCACCAGCCATCAGCCTAAAAGACTAGGCTGCAACCGGAAAGGTTGGCTTATTTAACTTCAACTTCTGCGCCAGCTTCTTCCAGAGATTTTTTCAGAGCTTCTGCGTCATCTTTGCTCACGCCTTCTTTCAGAGCGGCTGGAGCAGATTCAACCAGGTCTTTAGCTTCTTTCAGACCCAGGCCGGTAGCGCCACGTACTGCTTTGATAACAGCAACTTTGTTAGCGCCTGCAGCTTTCAGGATAACGTCGAATTCAGTTTTCTCTTCAGCAGCTTCAGCTGGGCCAGCAGCTACAGCTACAGCAGCAGCAGCAGAAACGCCGAATTTTTCTTCCATAGCGGAAACCAGTTCAACAACGTCCATTACGGACATAGCGGCAACTGCTTCCAGGATTTGGTCTTTAGTGATAGACATAACAATTGTTCCTAAAATTCAGAAATAGTTTAAATACGTTAGCAAAGGCTAAGAAAGAGTGGCTTACGCCGCTTCTTTCTGATCGCGTACTGCAGCCAGAGTGCGAACCAGTTTGCCGGCAGCGGCTTCTTTCATGGTTGCCATCAGGCGTGCGATCGCTTCTTCGTAAGTTGGCAGCGTCGCCAGGCGGTCGATTTGCGCCGCTGGGATCAGCTCACCTTCAAAGGCCGCAGCTTTAACCTCGAATTTTGCATTCGCTTTCGCGAACTCTTTGAACAGACGAGCAGCAGCGCCCGGGTGTTCGTGAGAGAATGCAATCAAGGTTGGACCGACAAACGTGTCTTTCAGGCATTCGAATGGAGTGCCTTCAACTACGCGACGCATCAGGGTGTTGCGAACAACACGCATGTAAACGCCAGCTTCACGACCTGCTTTACGCAGTTCAGTCATTTTATCTACGGTAACGCCGCGGGAATCCGCAACAACCGCAGACAGCGCGCCTTTGGCTACTTCGCTGACTTCAGCAACAATCGCTTGTTTGTCTTGAAGATTTAATGCCATTAGCTTTTTGCTCCTGGATTAGCCGGGGAAAATCCCCCGGAACTCACTTCACTCGGCGCTTTGTAAAACGCCACGCCGAGCGGCTTAACACGGTGAGCAGAATCCAGCAAAGACATTCTTTTATAAAAAAGAAAAATTTTCTTAGGCTCTGTCACCGTCTACGCAGGAAGGATTAAGTATCTTGCGATACACCTGCGGTCTTGGACGGAGGCCTGGATAGGCCAGGCTCCAACCGAAAAATCTTTGTTTTGCCTACGGCATAGCCAGTAGCAAAACCTTGGGGCATAAGATTCTAGACAAATCTCGGCCCCAAGTCAAAGCGATAATCGCAAGTGCGATTAGTTCGCTGCAGCAGACAGACCGCTCTGATCGATAGCAACGCCAGCACCCATGGTGGTGGAGAGGCTAACTTTCTTGATGTACATGCCTTTCGCCTGAGAAGGTTTTGCTTTTTTCAGCGCAACCAGCAGGGCTTCCAGGTTTTCTTTCAGCTTGTCTGCGTCGAAATCAACCTTACCGATAGTGGTATGGATGATGCCGTTTTTGTCGTTACGGTAGCGAACCTGACCAGCTTTAGCGTTTTTCACTGCTTCAGCAACGTTCGGAGTAACGGTACCCACTTTCGGGTTTGGCATCAGGCCGCGTGGACCCAGGATCTGGCCCAGTTGACCTACAACGCGCATTGCATCCGGGGAAGCAATAACAACGTCGAAGTTCATTTCGCCTTTCTTGATCTGGTCAGCCAGATCGTCCATACCTACCAGCTCTGCGCCGGCAGCTTTCGCTGCTTCAGCGTTAGCGCCTTGGGCAAATACGGCAACGCGAACGGAACGACCGGTGCCGTGTGGCAGAACGGTAGCGCCACGAACGTTTTGGTCAGATTTACGAGCGTCGATGCCGAGGTTAACGGCAACGTCAACGCTTTCTACGAATTTAGCGGTGGCCAGCTCTTTCAGCAGAGCAACAGCTTCGGTGATGTCATACTGTTTAGTAGCATCAACTTTGTCACGGATCACGCGCATGCGCTTGGTCAGCTTAGCCATCTCTTAATCCTCCACTACCAGGCCCATGGAACGAGCGGTACCTTCGATGGAGCGAGTCATCGCTTCAACGTCAGAACCAGTCATGTCCGCAGCTTTGGTTTCTGCGATTTCACGTACCTGAGCACGGGTCACTTTACCTACTTTGTCTTTGTTCGGCTTACCGGAACCAGACTTGATACCAGCCGCTTTTTTCAGCAGAACTGCTGCTGGCGGGGTTTTGGTAACGAAAGTGAAGGAGCGATCAGAATAAACGGTAATAACAACCGGAATCGGCAGACCTTTCTCAACGCTGTCAGTTTTAGCGTTGAATGCCTTACAGAATTCCATGATGTTAACGCCTTGCTGACCCAGAGCTGGACCAACTGGCGGGCTCGGGTTAGCCATACCAGCTGCAACTTGCAGCTTAACGTAGGCTTGTACTTTCTTGGCCATTTAAATTTCCTCGGTTTGGGTAGTATCGCCTCGTGAGAGGCTCCCCGTGTTTCACCTCGCCAGACAGGCATCAGGCAAGGCATCTAAAAACAAAAGGCGCGAAATTGTAGTTCAATTTCGCGCCTTTGACAAGCGGCAACGGACCGCTTATTGCTGATTATTCGATCAGCCTTTTTCAACCTGGCTGAAGTCCAGTTCCACCGGCGTTGCACGGCCGAAGATGGAAACGGAAACTTTCAGGCGGCTCTTTTCGTAATCGACTTCTTCGACCACGCCGTTGAAATCGGCAAACGGGCCATCGTTGACGCGCACCAGCTCGCCCGGCTCGAACAGCGTCTTCGGACGCGGTTTGTCACCAACCTGCTGCAGGCGGTTCATGATCGCATCAACTTCTTTATCGCTGATAGGCGCAGGACGGTCAGACGTGCCGCCGATGAACCCCATGACACGCGGTACGCTGCGCACCAGGTGCCAGCTGGCGTCATTCATCACCATCTGCACCAGCACGTAGCCAGGGAAGAATTTACGCTCGCTCTTGCGACGCTGGCCACCACGGATTTCAACCACTTCTTCCGTAGGCACCATCACTTCGCCGAACAGCTCTTCCATATCGTGCAGTTTGATGTGTTCACGCAGCGATTGCGCTACGCGACCTTCAAAACCGGAAAACGCCTGAACGACGTACCAACGTTTTTTTGGAGCTTCAGACATTTTAGAACCTCAGGCCAGTAATAAACGACACCAGACGGACCAGAATACCATCCAGTCCCCACAGAATCAGTGACATCACGGCGGTTACCGCGGCAACGATCAACGTGGTGTGTAGCGTTTCCTGACGAGTTGGCCAAATCACTTTACGTACTTCGGTACGCGCTTCGCGGGCAAACGCAACGGTGGCTTTGCCTTTGGTGGTCATCAGAGCCACTGCACCTGCAACGGCGATGATCAGCACAACTGCCAGCGCGCGCAATGGCAGGCTTAAATCACGGTAGTAATAGTTACCGACAATAGCCACAACCAACAGAACGGCGACGATCAGCCACTTTGCCGCTTCCAGGCCGCGTCCGCTCCCTTGAGCCTCGGTATTCGCACTCATAAACCAACCTGTCACAATGATGATTCAGAACAAACAACTTTGCCTCGCATTGCGAGGCAAACCAAACCGATCGGATACCGCAATAGCAATATCCCGGTGTTTTACGCCATGACGTATTCAGTCAATACGGTTTAAGAGCCCATCTCACCAATGATTATGACTGCAAAATCGCTGATGAGATAGGTTCTAGTTCACAGCGTAGAAAAAGGGCATCAAATGATGCCCTTTTACCGCGTGTCGCGTCAAACTTTATCAGCGATTAAGCGATAACTTTAGCAACAACGCCTGCGCCAACGGTACGGCCGCCTTCACGGATTGCGAAACGCAGACCGTCGTCCATCGCGATTGGGTGAATCAGGGTTACAACCATGTTCACGTTGTCGCCTGGCATTACCATCTCTACGCCTTCTGGCAGTTCGATGGTACCGGTCACGTCAGTGGTACGGAAGTAGAACTGTGGACGGTAGCCTTTGAAGAATGGCGTGTGAC
>NZ_MSTL01000010.1:0-25995 GCF_002752475.1 Serratia sp. OLAL2
GTCACACGCCATTCTTCAAAGGCTACCGTCCACAGTTCTACTTCCGTACCACTGACGTGACCGGTACCATCGAACTGCCAGAAGGCGTAGAGATGGTAATGCCAGGCGACAACGTGAACATGGTTGTCACCCTGATTCACCCAATCGCGATGGACGACGGTCTGCGTTTCGCAATCCGTGAAGGCGGCCGTACTGTAGGCGCAGGTGTTGTTGCTAAAGTTATCGCTTAATCGCGAATAATTTTTCGACACAAAAAAGGGGCACTTCGGTGCCCTTTTTTTATGCAATTTGCTCAAATCTTAATTGAAATAAAAACCATTCCTATTTAGACTCAATGCATTGGTTAAGAAGTGAGTCTCTCTATGTATGTATGTCTGTGTAATGCGGTGACTGACAAAGCGATCCGTAATGCGGTGCGTCAGCACAATCCCCATACCATGAAGCAGCTGCGTGAACTTGTGCCGATTGGTACCGATTGTGGAAAGTGCATTCGTCAGGCAAGACAGATTATGGTGGAGGAACGCGGAACTATCATCCCAATGCATGAAGTTGCCTAACAAAGGGTAAGGTTATTTTTGACTCTTGGCTTACAGGTTCTACACTTTTAGAACTGGCCAGGAGGAGTTACCTATGAAAGGCGATAAAAAGATCATTGCTCACCTCAACAAGCTGCTCGGCAACGAGCTGGTTGCCATCAATCAATATTTCCTGCACGCCCGCATGTTCAAGAATTGGGGCTTAATGCGCCTCAACGACAAGGAATACCACGAGTCGATCGACGAAATGAAACATGCCGATCGCTACATCGAGCGTATCCTGTTCCTGGAAGGGCTTCCTAACCTGCAAGATCTCGGCAAGCTGAACATCGGCGAAGACATTGAAGAGATGCTGCGTTCCGATCTGGCTCTGGAGCTGGCAGGTGCCAAGAACCTGCGTGAAGGTATCGCCTATGCCGATTCTATTCACGATTATGTCAGCCGCGATTTGATGATCGATATCCTGGCCGATGAAGAAGAGCATATCGACTGGCTGGAAACCGAGCTGGACCTCATCGCTCGCCTGGGTATTCAAAACTATGCCCAGGCCCAGATTTTGGAGCGCAAAGAGTAAAGCCTTCAGCCTATTCGCCATTGCCTCTCCTGCCGGCGGCCGTTTTCACGGCGGGGCAGGGGAGAGCTCAACCCACCCTAAGCATAATTCATTCCCTGCTCACCGTGCTAACCCGCAAACTGACACTGAACGCGCAAAAATGACGATTTCCTGAGCATATTTCCAACTGCGGCTTGCTTCCTGGGCCATTTTGCGTATAATGCGCGGGCTTACCTAATCTTGGTAAGCCTGATTTTAGCGAATCAGTCGATTGGCAGGCCTTTTTTGCCTTTCGAACAATACTCCCGATATGGGGGTTATATGTTGACGATTACACTCCCCCATCAATCGAAATGGGTGTGAGGAGTAATTATTTACGTTTATAAATAATTGGAGCTCTGGTCTCATGCAGAACCAAAGAATCCGTATCCGCCTGAAAGCGTTTGATCATCGTCTGATCGATCAATCAACCGCGGAAATCGTCGAGACTGCAAAGCGCACTGGTGCGCAAGTCCGTGGTCCGATCCCGCTGCCAACTCGCAAAGAGCGCTTTACCGTTCTGATCTCTCCGCACGTCAACAAAGACGCGCGCGATCAGTACGAGATTCGCACTCACAAGCGTCTGGTTGACATCGTTGAGCCAACCGAGAAAACCGTTGATGCTCTGATGCGTCTGGATCTGGCTGCCGGTGTAGACGTGCAGATCAGCCTGGGTTAATCAGGTCATTGAGCGATTGAGAGGTTGAAACAATGATTGGTTTAGTCGGTAAAAAAGTGGGTATGACCCGTATCTTCACTGAAGATGGCGTTTCTATCCCAGTAACCGTAATTGAAATTGAAGCGAACCGCGTGACTCAGGTTAAAAGCCTGGACACCGACGGTTACCGTGCCGTTCAGGTTACCACTGGTAGCAAAAAAGCTAACCGTGTAACCAAGCCGGAAGCGGGCCATTTCGCTAAAGCTGGCGTTGAAGCTGGCCGTGGTCTGTGGGAATTCCGCCTTGAAGAAGGT
The DNA here is from genome assembly GCF_002752475.1 of Serratia sp. OLAL2. NCBI lineage: Bacteria > Pseudomonadati > Pseudomonadota > Gammaproteobacteria > Enterobacterales > Yersiniaceae > Serratia > Serratia sp. OLAL2. Next base: position 2,101 of record NZ_MSTL01000010.1, read on the forward strand.
CAAGAGTTCGCTGCAGGTCAGGAAATTAGCGTAGAAATCTTCGCTGACGTTAAAAAAGTCGATGTTACCGGTACTTCTAAAGGTAAAGGTTTTGCTGGCACTGTTAAGCGCTGGAACTTCCGTACCCAAGACGCTACCCACGGTAACTCCTTGTCTCACCGCGTTCCGGGTTCTATCGGTCAGAACCAGACTCCGGGCAAAGTGTTCAAAGGCAAGAAAATGGCTGGCCACCTGGGTGATGAGCGCGTAACCGTTCAGAGCCTGGACGTAGTACGTGTTGACGCTGAGCGCAACCTGCTGCTGGTTAAGGGTGCTGTACCGGGCGCAACCGGTGGCAACCTGATCGTTAAACCAGCTGTGAAGGCGTAAGGGGATAGCAATGGAATTAGTATTGAAAGACGCGCAAAGCGCGCTGACTGTTTCCGAAACTACCTTCGGTCGTGATTTCAACGAAGCGCTGGTACACCAGGTTGTTGTTGCTTATGCAGCAGGTGCCCGTCAAGGTACCCGTGCTCAGAAGACCCGTGCTGAAGTAACTGGTTCCGGCAAAAAGCCATGGCGTCAGAAAGGCACCGGCCGTGCGCGTTCAGGTTCTGTAAAGAGCCCGATCTGGCGTTCAGGCGGCGTGACCTTTGCTGCTAAGCCACAGGACCACAGTCAGAAAGTAAACAAAAAGATGTACCGCGGCGCGCTGAAAAGCATCCTGTCCGAGCTGGTACGTCAAGATCGTCTGATCGTTGTCGAGAAGTTCTCTGTAGAAGCGCCTAAAACTAAGCTGCTGGCACAGAAACTGAAAGATATGGCTCTGGAAGACGTGCTGATCGTGACCGGTGAACTGGATGAGAATCTGTTCCTGGCAGCTCGCAACCTGTACAAGGTTGACGTGCGCGATGTAGCAGGTATCGATCCGGTTAGCCTGATCGCCTTCGACAAAGTGGTTATGACTGCTGATGCTGTGAAGCAAGTTGAGGAGATGCTGGCATGATCCGTGAAGAACGTTTGCTGAAAGTGCTGCGTGCACCGCACGTATCTGAAAAAGCATCCGCTGCGATGGAAAAAAGCAACACCATCGTTCTCAAAGTTGCCAAAGACGCGACCAAAGCAGAAATCAAAGCTGCAGTGCAGAAACTGTTTGAAGTCGAAGTCGAAGACGTGAACACCCTGGTAGTTAAAGGGAAAGTGAAGCGTCACGGTCAGCGTGTTGGTCGTCGTAGCGACTGGAAAAAAGCTTACGTCACCCTGAAAGAAGGCCAGAATCTGGACTTCATCGGCGGCGCAGAGTAAGTCGGAGGAGTAAGAACAATGGCAATTGTTAAATGTAAACCTACATCTCCGGGTCGTCGCCACGTTGTTAAAGTGGTTAACCCTGAGCTGCACAAGGGTAAACCTTATGCCCCGCTGCTGGAAAAACTGAGCAAAAGCGGTGGTCGTAACAACAATGGCCGTATCACCACCCGTCATATCGGTGGTGGCCACAAGCAACATTATCGTCTGGTTGACTTCAAGCGCAACAAAGACGGTATCCCTGCTGTGGTTGAGCGTCTGGAGTACGATCCGAACCGTTCCGCGAACATCGCGCTGGTTCTGTACAAAGACGGCGAACGCCGTTACATCCTGGCGCCGAAAGGCCTGAAAGCTGGTGACCAGATTCAATCTGGCGTTGATGCTGCAATCAAAGCGGGCAATACCCTGCCGATGCGCAACATTCCAGTTGGTTCAACGGTTCACAACGTAGAAATGAAACCAGGTAAAGGCGGCCAGATGGCTCGCTCCGCTGGTGCCTACGTTCAGATCGTTGCTCGTGATGGTTCCTACGTAACTCTGCGTCTGCGCTCTGGCGAAATGCGTAAAGTTCCAGCTGATTGCCGCGCCACCCTGGGTGAAGTCGGTAACGCTGAACACATGCTTCGCGTTCTGGGTAAAGCAGGTGCTGCACGTTGGCGTGGTGTTCGTCCTACCGTTCGCGGTACGGCGATGAACCCGGTAGATCACCCGCACGGTGGTGGTGAAGGTCGTAACTTTGGTAAGCACCCGGTAACTCCGTGGGGCGTTCAGACCAAAGGTAAGAAGACCCGTAGCAACAAGCGTACTGATAAGTTCATCGTACGTCGCCGTAGCAAAAAATAATTAGAGGATAAGCCATGCCACGTTCTCTCAAGAAAGGTCCTTTTATTGACCTGCACTTGCTGAAGAAGGTAGAGAAAGCGGTGGAAAGCGGTGACAAGAAGCCTTTGCGCACTTGGTCCCGTCGTTCAACGATCTTTCCTAACATGATCGGTTTGACCATCGCTGTCCATAATGGTCGTCAGCACGTACCAGTGTTCGTTTCCGATGAAATGGTCGGTCACAAACTGGGTGAATTCGCGCCGACTCGTACTTATCGCGGCCATGCGGCTGATAAAAAAGCTAAAAAGCGCTAAGGTAGGAGGAAGAGATGGAAACTATCGCTAAACATCGCCACGCTCGTTCTTCTGCTCAGAAGGTTCGCCTTGTTGCTGACCTGATTCGCGGTAAGAAAGTGTCGCAAGCTCTGGAAACTCTGACCTACACCAACAAGAAAGCTGCTGGTCTGGTTAAGAAAGTGCTGGAGTCTGCCATTGCTAACGCAGAACACAACGATGGCGCTGACATCGATGATCTGAAAGTTACGAAAATCTTCGTAGACGAAGGCCCAAGCATGAAGCGCATTATGCCGCGTGCGAAAGGTCGTGCAGATCGCATCCTGAAGCGCACCAGCCACATTACTGTGGTTGTGTCCGATCGCTGAGACTCTGGAGACTAGCAATGGGTCAGAAAGTACATCCTAATGGTATTCGCCTGGGTATTGTCAAACCTTGGAACTCTACTTGGTATGCGAATACCAAAGAATTCGCTGACAACCTGGACAGCGACTTTAAAGTTCGTCAATTCCTGACTAAGGAACTGTCGAAAGCTTCCGTTTCTCGCATCGTTATCGAGCGTCCTGCGAAGAGCATCCGTGTGACCATTCACACTGCTCGCCCAGGCATCGTTATCGGCAAGAAAGGTGAAGACGTCGAAAAACTGCGCAAGGTCGTAGCGGACATCGCTGGCGTTCCTGCACAGATCAACATCGCCGAAGTCCGTAAACCGGAACTCGACGCTAAATTGGTTGCTGACAGCATCACTTCTCAGCTGGAACGTCGCGTTATGTTCCGTCGTGCTATGAAGCGTGCAGTACAGAACGCAATGCGTCTTGGCGCTAAAGGTATCAAAGTTGAAGTAAGCGGCCGTCTTGGCGGCGCTGAAATCGCACGTACCGAATGGTACCGCGAAGGTCGTGTTCCATTGCACACTCTGCGTGCGGACATCGACTACAACACATCTGAAGCGCACACCACTTATGGTGTAATCGGCGTTAAGGTATGGATCTTCAAAGGTGAGATCCTGGGTGGTATGGCTGCAGTTGAACAACCGGAACCGGCTGCTCAACCTAAAAAGCAGCAGCGTAAAGGCCGCAAGTAAGGAGAGTCGCTGATGTTACAACCAAAGCGTACAAAATTCCGTAAGGTGCACAAGGGCCGCAACCGTGGTCTGGCGCAAGGTACGGATGTTAGCTTCGGCACTTTCGGTCTGAAAGCTGTTGGCCGTGGCCGTCTGACTGCTCGTCAAATCGAAGCAGCTCGTCGTGCAATGACTCGTGCAGTTAAGCGTCAAGGCAAGATCTGGATCCGTGTATTCCCGGACAAACCGATCACCGAGAAGCCGCTGGAAGTGCGTATGGGTAAAGGTAAGGGTAACGTGGAGTATTGGGTTGCCCTGATCCAGCCTGGTAAGGTCCTGTACGAAATGGACGGCGTGCCAGAAGAGGTTGCCCGCGAGGCATTCAAACTGGCAGCAGCGAAACTGCCGATCAAAACCACCTTTGTAACTAAGACGGTGATGTAATGAAAGCACAAGAGCTGCGTGAAAAAAGCGTTGAAGAGCTGAATGCCGAGCTGCTCAACCTGCTGCGTGAGCAATTCAACTTGCGCATGCAGGCGGCCAGTGGCCAGCTGCAACAAACTCACCTGTTGAAACAAGTGCGTCGTGACGTCGCACGCGTTAAGACTTTACTGACTCAAAAGGCGGGTGTGTAAATGACTGAAGTTATCCGTACCCTGCAGGGTCGTGTTGTTAGCGATAAAATGGAGAAATCCATCGTTGTTGCTATCGAACGTACTGTGAAGCACCCGATCTATGGGAAATTCATCAAACGTACGACCAAGCTGCACGTACATGACGAGAACAACGAATGTGGTACCGGCGACGTGGTGGAAATCCGCGAATGCCGCCCACTGTCCAAGACTAAGTCCTGGACGTTGGTTCGCGTTGTAGAGAAAGCGATTCTGTAATAGAGTAGCTGGCTCTCACTTAATAAACGGCTCAGAAAATGAGCCGTTTATTTTTTCTACCCATACCAAGTAAGCGGTGTTATAATGCTGCGCCCTCGGTTATGGGGCTTTTCAACGGCCTAATTTTTACTTGGGTCTTTAAAGTAGTAGTTGACATTAGCGGAGCACTAAAATGATCCAAGAACAGACTATGCTGAACGTCGCCGACAACTCCGGTGCACGTCGCGTAATGTGTATCAAGGTTCTAGGTGGCTCGCACCGTCGCTACGCAGGCGTCGGCGACATCATCAAAATTACCATCAAGGAAGCAATTCCTCGCGGTAAGGTGAAGAAAGGCGATGTTCTGAAGGCGGTAGTGGTGCGCACCAAGAAGGGTGTACGTCGCCCGGACGGTTCTGTCATTCGCTTCGATGGCAATGCATGCGTTATTTTGAACAATAACAGCGAGCAGCCTATCGGTACGCGTATTTTTGGGCCGGTAACTCGTGAACTGCGTAATGAGAAGTTCATGAAAATTATCTCTCTGGCACCAGAAGTACTCTAAGGAGCGAACATGGCAGCGAAGATCCGTCGTGATGACGAAGTTATCGTGATTACCGGGAAAGACAAAGGTAAGCGCGGTAAAGTAAAAAATGTCCTGTCTGCTGGCAAGGTCATTGTTGAAGGCATCAACCTGGTTAAGAAACACCAGAAGCCGGTTCCGGCTCTGAACCAACCAGGCGGCATTGTTGAAAAAGAAGCTGCAATTCAGGTTTCTAACATTGCTATCTTCAACGCGGCTACCGGCAAGGCTGACCGTGTAGGCTTTAGATTCGAAGACGGCAAAAAAGTCCGTTTCTTCAAGTCTAACAGCGAAACTATCAAGTAATTTGGAGTAATACGATGGCGAAACTGCATGATTACTACAAAGACGAGGTAGTCAAACAACTGATGTCTCAGTTTGATTACAACTCTGTCATGCAAGTCCCTCGGGTCGAGAAGATCACCCTGAACATGGGTGTTGGTGAAGCGATTGCTGACAAGAAACTGCTGGATAACGCCGCAGCGGACCTGGCAGCTATCTCCGGTCAAAAACCGTTGATCACCAAAGCCCGCAAATCTGTTGCAGGCTTCAAAATCCGTCAGGGCTATCCGATCGGCTGTAAAGTAACTCTGCGTGGCGAACGCATGTGGGAGTTCTTTGAGCGTCTGATCTCCATTGCTGTTCCACGTATCCGTGACTTCCGTGGCCTGTCCGCCAAGTCATTCGATGGCCGTGGCAACTACAGCATGGGCGTGCGTGAGCAAATCATCTTCCCAGAAATCGACTACGACAAAGTCGATCGCGTTCGTGGTTTGGATATTACCATTACCACTACTGCGAAATCTGATGATGAAGGCCGCGCGCTGCTGGCTGCTTTTAACTTCCCGTTCCGCAAGTAAGGCAGGGTTACTGATGGCTAAGCAATCAATGAAAGCACGCGAAGTCAAGCGCGTGAAATTAGCTGACAAGTTCTTTGCAAAACGCGCTGAACTGAAAGCTATTATCTCTGATGTGAACGCATCCGATGAAGATCGTTGGAATGCCGTTCTCAAGCTGCAAACTCTGCCGCGTGATTCCAGCCCGTCTCGTCAGCGTAAACGCTGCCGCCAAACTGGCCGTCCACATGGTTATGTGGGCAAATTCGGGTTGAGCCGTATTAAGCTTCGTGAAGCCGCTATGCGCGGTGAAGTACCAGGCTTGAAAAAGGCTAGCTGGTAATTACCAATTGAATCACGGGAGTAAAGACAGATGAGCATGCAAGATCCGATCGCGGATATGCTGACCCGTATCCGTAACGGTCAAGCCGCGAACAAAGTTGCGGTCACCATGCCTTCCTCCAAGCTGAAAGTGGCAATTGCCAACGTGCTGAAGGAAGAAGGTTTTATTGAAGATTTCAAAATCGAAGGCGACGCCAAGCCTGTTCTGGAACTGGTACTGAAGTACTTCCAGGGCAAAGCTGTGGTAGAAAGCATTCAACGTATCAGCCGTCCAGGTCTGCGCATCTACAAGAAAAAAGATGAGCTGCCAAAAGTTATGGCCGGTTTGGGTATCGCTGTTGTTTCTACCTCTAAAGGTGTTATGACCGATCGTGCAGCTCGCCAGGCTGGTCTTGGTGGCGAGATTATCTGCTACGTAGCTTAATTCGGGAGGAAAGAATGTCTCGTGTTGCAAAAGCACCCGTCGTCATTCCTGCCGGCGTAGAGGTAAAACTCAACGGTCAGGTTATTTCGATTAAGGGTAAAAACGGCGAGTTGACTCGTACTATCCACGACGCCGTTGAAGTGAAGCAAGAAGCTAACGCACTGACTTTCGCTCCGCGCGAAGGTTTTGCTAACGCATGGGCTCAAGCGGGTACCACGCGCGCTCTGCTGAACGCAATGGTTGTTGGTGTTACCGAAGGCTTCACCAAAAAGCTTCAACTGGTAGGTGTTGGTTATCGTGCTGCCGTTAAAGGCAACGTGGTGAATTTGGCCCTGGGCTTCTCTCACCCTATCGATCACCAGCTGCCGGCAGGTATCACTGCTGAATGCCCAAGCCAAACTGAGATCGTGCTGAAAGGCGCTGATAAGCAGGTTATTGGCCAGGTAGCAGCAGATCTGCGCGCTTACCGTCGTCCTGAGCCTTACAAAGGCAAAGGTGTTCGTTACGCCGACGAAGTCGTGCGTACCAAAGAGGCTAAGAAGAAGTAAGGTAACACTATGGATAAGAAATCTGCTCGTATCCGTCGTGCGACCCGCGCACGCCGCAAGCTCCAAGAGCTGGGTGCAACCCGCCTGGTGGTACATCGTACCCCGCGTCATATTTACGCACAGGTGATTGCTCCAAACGGTTCTGAAGTACTGGTAGCCGCTTCTACTTTAGAAAAAGCTATCGCGGAGCAACTGAAGTATTCCGGTAACAAAGACGCAGCAGCAGCCGTAGGTAAAGCTCTGGCTGAGCGCGCGTTGGAAAAAGGGATTGCGAAAGTATCCTTTGACCGTTCCGGTTTCCAATATCATGGTCGAGTCCAGGCACTGGCAGATGCTGCCCGTGAAGCTGGCCTTCAGTTCTAAGGAAGAGGTTTAAGATGGCTCACATCGAAAAACAAGCTGGCGAACTGCAGGAAAAGCTGATCGCGGTAAACCGCGTATCTAAAACCGTAAAAGGTGGCCGTATTTTCAGCTTTACCGCACTGACTGTAGTTGGTGATGGTAACGGTCGCGTTGGTTTTGGCTACGGCAAAGCACGCGAAGTTCCAGCAGCGATCCAGAAAGCGATGGAAAAAGCCCGTCGCAACATGATGAACGTCGCGCTGAACAGCGGCACCCTGCAGCACCCTGTTAAGGGCGCTCACACGGGTTCTCGCGTGTTCATGCAGCCTGCTCATGAAGGTACCGGTATCATCGCGGGTGGTGCAATGCGCGCCGTTCTCGAAGTTGCTGGGGTGCACAACGTATTGGCTAAAGCTTATGGTTCCACCAACCCGATCAACGTGGTTCGTGCAACTATCGACGCTCTGGCGAATATGAAGTCTCCTGAAATGGTCGCTGCTAAGCGTGGTAAATCCGTTGCCGACATTCTGGGGTAATTGACCATGGCTAAGACTATTAAAGTTACACAAACTCGCAGCTCAATTGGCCGTCTGCCGAAGCATAAAGCTACTCTGCTCGGTCTGGGTCTGCGTCGTATTGGTCACACCGTAGAGCGCGAGGATACTCCTGCTGTTCGCGGTATGGTCAACCTGGTTTCCTACATGGTTAAAGTTGAGGAGTAACAGATGCGTTTAAATACTCTGTCTCCGGCTGAAGGTGCCAAGCATGCGCCTAAGCGTGTAGGTCGTGGTATTGGTTCTGGCCTGGGTAAAACCGGCGGCCGTGGTCACAAAGGTCAGAAGTCTCGTTCTGGCGGTGGCGTACGTCGTGGTTTTGAAGGTGGTCAGATGCCTCTGTACCGTCGTCTGCCGAAATTCGGCTTCACTTCACGCAAAGCGATGATCACGGCAGAAGTTCGTCTGTCTGAACTGGCTCTGGTTGAAGGCGATGTTATCGACCTGAACGCGCTGAAAGCCGCTAACGTAGTTGGTGTCCAGATCGAATTCGCGAAAGTTGTACTTTCTGGCGAAGTCGCTCGTCCGGTAACCCTGCGTGGTCTGCGTGTCACCAAAGGCGCTCGTGCTGCTATCGAGGCTGCTGGCGGTAAAATTGAGGAATAAGTAGCAGATGGCTAAGCAACCAGGATTAGATTTTCAAAGTGCTAAAGGCGGGCTCGGCGAGCTGAAGCGCAGACTTTTGTTTGTCATCGGCGCGCTGATTGTCTTCCGCATCGGCTCTTTCATTCCGATTCCTGGTATCGATGCCACTGTGCTTGCCAAATTGCTTGAGCAGCAGAGAGGCACTATCATTGAAATGTTTAACATGTTCTCTGGTGGTGCCCTCAGCCGTGCTTCTATCTTTGCTCTGGGGATCATGCCGTATATCTCGGCATCGATCATTATCCAGCTGCTGACGGTGGTTCATCCAGCGTTGGCGGAAATCAAGAAAGAAGGGGAGGCTGGCCGTCGCAAGATTAGCCAGTACACCCGTTACGGTACGCTGGTATTGGCCATATTCCAGTCGATTGGTATTGCTACCGGTCTGCCGAATATGCCTGGTATGCAGGGCCTGGTGTTAAATCCAGGCTTTGCATTCTACTTTACTGCGGTTGTGAGCCTGGTAACCGGGACAATGTTCCTGATGTGGCTGGGTGAGCAGATTACTGAGCGCGGTATCGGCAACGGTATCTCGATCATTATCTTCGCGGGTATTGTAGCGGGGCTCCCGCCGGCAGTGGCCCATACTATCGAGCAAGCGCGGCAAGGCGACCTGCACTTCCTCCTGCTGCTGTTGGTTGCAGTATTGGTGTTTGCAGTAACCTTCTTCGTTGTTTTCATCGAGCGTGGTCAACGTCGTATCGTCGTTAACTATGCGAAGCGTCAACAAGGTCGTCGTGTTTATGCAGCACAGAGTACACATTTACCGTTGAAAGTGAACATGGCGGGTGTTATCCCGGCGATTTTCGCTTCCAGCATTATTCTGTTCCCGGCCACGATTGCATCATGGTTTGGGGGCGGTACCGGTTGGAACTGGCTGACTACGATTTCGCTGTATTTGCAGCCAGGGCAACCGCTTTATGTGTTACTCTATGCGTCTGCAATCATCTTCTTCTGTTTCTTCTACACGGCGTTGGTTTTCAACCCGCGTGAGACAGCAGATAACCTGAAGAAGTCCGGTGCCTTCGTACCAGGAATTCGTCCGGGAGAGCAAACGGCGAAGTATATCGATAAAGTAATGACGCGTTTAACCCTGGTGGGCGCGATGTACATTACTTTCATCTGCCTGATCCCGGAGTTCATGCGTGATGCAATGAAAGTACCATTCTACTTTGGTGGTACCTCGCTACTGATCGTGGTTGTCGTCATCATGGACTTTATGGCTCAAGTGCAAACTCTGATGATGTCAAGTCAGTACGAGTCTGCATTGAAGAAAGCAAATCTGAAAGGCTATAACCGCTAGTCAGATTCGTTTGAGAAGTTACGGAGAGTAAAAATGAAAGTTCGTGCTTCCGTCAAGAAATTATGTCGTAACTGCAAAATCGTTAAGCGTAACGGTGTCGTTCGTGTGATTTGCAGCGCCGAGCCGAAGCATAAACAGCGTCAAGGCTGATTATCTCGCATATTTTTCTTGCAAAGTTGGGTTGAGCTGGCTAGATTAGCCAGCCAATCTTTTGTATGTCGCACTGCAACATTATTTGAGTATCCTGAAAACGGGCTTTTCAGAATGGTGTTGCTGTATAAAATAGTAGGAGTGCATAGTGGCCCGTATAGCAGGCATTAACATTCCTGATCATAAACATACCGTTATCGCCTTAACGTCGATCTTCGGTATCGGTAAAACCCGTTCACAGGCTATCTGTGCATCCACGGGTATTGCTGAAAATGTTAAGATCAGTGAGCTGTCTGAAGAGCAAATCGAAAAGCTTCGTGATGCAGTTGCCAAATACACCGTTGAGGGTGATTTGCGTCGTGAAATTACCCTGAGCATCAAGCGTCTTATGGACCTTGGTTGCTATCGTGGTTTGCGTCATCGTCGTGGTCTGCCGGTACGCGGTCAGCGCACCAAGACCAACGCTCGTACCCGTAAGGGTCCGCGCAAGCCGATCAAGAAATAATCGGGGTTATTGAATAATGGCAAAGGCACCTGTTCGTACACGTAAGCGTGTAAGAAAGCAAGTCTCTGACGGCGTGGCTCATATCCATGCTTCTTTCAACAACACCATCGTTACCATCACTGATCGTCAGGGTAATGCTTTGGGTTGGGCAACAGCCGGTGGTTCCGGTTTCCGTGGTTCTCGTAAGTCCACTCCGTTCGCAGCACAGGTTGCAGCAGAACGTTGTGCCGACGCAGTAAAAGAATACGGTATCAAGAACCTGGAAGTTATGGTTAAAGGACCTGGTCCTGGTCGTGAGTCTACTATCCGCGCTCTGAACGCGGCTGGTTTCCGCATCACTAATATTACTGATGTGACTCCGATCCCTCATAACGGTTGTCGTCCGCCGAAAAAGCGCCGCGTGTAACGCAGCTTTTAGGATTGTTGGAGAAAGAAAATGGCAAGATATTTGGGTCCTAAGCTCAAGCTGAGCCGTCGTGAGGGCACAGACCTGTTCCTTAAGTCTGGCGTTCGCGCGATCGATTCCAAGTGTAAAATTGAACAAGCACCTGGTCAGCACGGTGCGCGTAAACCGCGTCTGTCTGATTACGGTGTTCAGTTGCGTGAGAAGCAGAAAGTTCGCCGTATGTACGGCATTCTGGAGCGTCAATTCCGTAACTATTACAAAGAAGCAACCCGCCTGAAGGGCAACACCGGTGAAAACCTGTTGCAGCTGCTGGAAGGTCGTCTGGACAACGTTGTTTACCGTATGGGCTTCGGCGCTACTCGTGCAGAGTCACGTCAGCTGGTTAGCCACAAAGCAGTTATGGTAAACGGTCACGTTGTTAACATCGCTTCTTATCAGGTATCTCCGAATGACGTAGTCAGCATCCGCGAGAAAGCTAAAAAGCAGTCTCGTGTTAAAGCTTCTCTGGAGCTGGCTGAGCAGCGTGAAAAGCCGACTTGGCTGGAAGTTGATGCTGCTAAGATGGAAGGCGTGTTCAAGCGTATGCCTGAACGTACCGATCTGTCTGCGGACATTAACGAACACCTGATCGTCGAGCTTTACTCCAAGTAAAGCTTAGTACCAAAGAGAGGACACAATGCAGGGTTCTGTGACAGAGTTTCTAAAACCGCGCCTGGTAGATATCGAGCAAGTCAGTTCGACGCACGCCAAGGTGACCCTTGAGCCTTTAGAGCGTGGCTTTGGCCATACTCTTGGCAACGCACTGCGCCGTATTCTGCTTTCATCTATGCCGGGTTGCGCGGTGACCGAGGTTGAGATTGATGGTGTACTGCATGAGTACAGCACCAAAGAAGGCGTACAGGAAGATATCCTGGAGATCCTGCTCAACCTGAAAGGGCTGGCGGTGAGAGTTCAAGGCAAAGACGAAGTTATTCTTACCCTGAATAAATCTGGCATTGGCCCTGTGACCGCTGCCGACATCACCCATGATGGTGATGTCGAAATCGTCAAGCCTCAGCACGTGATTTGCCACCTGACTGATGAGAACGCGGCTATCAGCATGCGTATCAAAGTTCAGCGCGGTCGCGGTTATGTGCCGGCTTCTGCCCGAATTCATTCGGAAGAAGATGAGCGCCCAATCGGTCGTCTGTTGGTTGACGCCTGCTACAGCCCTGTAGAGCGTATCGCCTACAATGTTGAAGCTGCGCGTGTAGAACAGCGTACTGACTTGGATAAGCTGGTCATCGAGATGGAGACCAATGGCACGATCGATCCTGAAGAGGCGATCCGCCGTGCGGCCACCATTCTGGCTGAACAACTTGAAGCTTTCGTTGACCTGCGTGATGTACGTCAGCCGGAAGTTAAAGAAGAGAAACCAGAGTTCGATCCGATCTTGCTGCGCCCTGTTGACGATCTGGAATTGACTGTCCGCTCTGCTAACTGCCTCAAGGCAGAAGCTATCCACTACATCGGTGATCTGGTACAGCGTACCGAGGTTGAGTTGCTGAAAACGCCAAACCTGGGTAAAAAATCTCTTACCGAGATTAAAGACGTGCTGGCCTCACGTGGTCTGTCTCTGGGCATGCGCCTGGAAAACTGGCCGCCGGCAAGCATTGCTGACGAGTAACCGGATCACAGGTTAAGGTTTTACTGAGAAGGATAAGGTCATGCGCCATCGTAAGAGTGGTCGTCAACTGAACCGTAACAGCAGCCATCGCCAGGCTATGTTCCGTAACATGGCCGGCTCTTTGGTTCGTCATGAGATCATCAAGACGACCCTGCCAAAAGCAAAAGAGCTGCGTCGCGTTGTTGAGCCGCTGATTACTCTTGCCAAGACCGACAGCGTAGCTAATCGTCGTCTGGCATTCGCCCGTACTCGTGATAACGAGATCGTGGCAAAACTGTTTAACGAGCTGGGCCCGCGTTTCGCGAGCCGTGCCGGTGGTTACACTCGCATTCTGAAGTGTGGCTTCCGCGCAGGCGACAACGCGCCGATGGCATACATCGAGCTGGTTGATCGTGCTGAGTCTCAAGCAGAAGTGGCAACTGCAGAGTAATCTGTAGACGCGTAAAAAAACCGGGCTTGCCCGGTTTTTTTACGTCCAAATCCAGCCAAATGTGCGCAATTCCCCCGCTGTGCTTAAGATCCTCGCCCCTATCCGCTATGCTAAGGCTTAATCATTAGGCTAACCGAGGCTGTTTGCCATGGGGTTGCTCGATCAATGGGCGGAACGTCATATCCTTGATGCCCAAGATAAAGGCGAGTTCGACAATTTGCCCGGCCAGGGACAACCATTAGCGCTGGAAGACGATAGCGCGGTGCCGGCTGAACTGCGCGCCGGTTGCCGTCTGCTGAAAAATGCCGGTTACTTGCCACCGGAACTGGAAGATCGCAAAGAGGCGCTAACTGTTGCTCGCTTACTGCAAGGGATCAACAGTGAGCATCCAGACTATGTCGATCTCAGCAAGCGCATGTTGCTGTTGGAACATCGATTGCGTCAGGCTGGGATGAGCACGGATTTCTTGCATGGTGAATATCAATGCGCACTGGATGGCAAGTTCACCCGAGAGGAGCAGTAATGTTCAAGATAGGTCAGTTGGCCAAGCTTGCCGAAGTAACGCCTGATACCGTGCGTTACTATGAAAAGCAGGGCATGATGGATCACAATGTCCGCACCGAGGGCGGTTATCGACTCTACACCGAGCAGGATCTTCAACGGCTGCGCTTTATTCGCTATGCTAAGCAGTTGGGATTTACTCTGGAAACGATCGCTGAGCTGCTGTCGATCCGCGTCGATCCTGAGCATCATACCTGCCAGGAGTCAAAGTCGATCGTTGATGCGCGCCTGAGCGAAGTGGAAAGCAAGTTGGCTGAGCTGACGCGTATGCGTGAATCGTTGAAGCGGCTGAGCGACGCCTGCTGTGGCACTGCCCATACCAGCAATTATTGTTCGATCCTGGAAGCTTTGGAACAGGGCGCCAGCGATGACAAAGGCAAAAAAGGTTGCTGACGGCACTTTAATTTTTATATTGCCGGCAGTATTATCGCCCCGTTTTATCCCTCATATTTTACAGGAGCATTATCATGACGAAATATCGTCACACCAAAGGCCAGATTCAAGATAACGCCATTGAGGCGCTGCTGCATGATCCTCTATTCCGTCAGCGGGTAGAAAAGAATGTGAAAGGTAAAGGCAGCTATCGGCGTAAAGAAAAACACAACAAAGGCGGTAACTGGGAGGCCAGTGGTAAACTATCAAGCGATAATTTACCACTGGCCTTCTGGTTTTAAGTATTAAAAAAGCCACCTTCATCAGGTGGCTTTTTATTGGCATAACCAAACGCTGTCTTACAGTTTTGGCTGCTGTTGCTGGCTCAGCAAATCACGGATTTCCGTCAGCAGTTTCTCTTCTGCGGTAGGTGCCGGCGGCGCTGCGGGCACTTCTTCTTGTTTGCGGCGCATTTTGTTCATCAATTTAATCGCCAGGAAGATGGCGAAGGCGACAATCACGAAGTCGAATACGGTTTGGATGAATGAACCGTAGTTCATTACCACCGCCGGTACGGCGCCCTGAGCTTCACGTAATACCAGATGGAACTGTTTAAAGTCGACGCCGCCGATCAGTAAGCCCAGCGGTGGCATGATGATATCAGCCACGAAGGACGAAACGATCTTGCCGAATGCGGCACCGATAATCACACCGACGGCCAGATCGACCACGTTGCCACGCATGGCAAATTCGCGAAACTCTTTCAACATACTCATAGAACGCACCCCTTGCAGAATTAATAACTCAAGTTTAACAAAGCAATTTCCCTTTGCCACAAAAGGAGAGAAGTTTTATCTCCTCCCAAGGCAGAGAACAACCACGCGATTATAGACCATAGCCAAATAAATTCGTTCTACAAGAAGAACGGGCTCGGTTGGAACAAGCGTTCAACGTCAGGCACGAATTTCTTGTCGGTAATAAACATGATGACGTGATCGCCCTGTTCGATTTTGCTATTGCCGTTGGCAATGATCACGTCGTCGCCACGCACGATCGCACCGATGGTCGTCCCCGGTGGCAACTTGATATCTTCGACGATGCGGCCGACCACTTTGGAGGTGCTTTCATCGCCGTGGGCAATCGCCTCGATCGCTTCCGCCACGCCGCGGCGCAGCGACGAAACGCTGACGATATCCGCTTTGCGCACGTGCCCCAACAGGGCGGAGATGGTCGCCTGCTGCGGCGAAATGGCGATATCAATCACGCTGCCCTGCACCAGATCGACATAGGCGCGGCGCTGGATCAATACCATTACCTTCTTGGCGCCCATGCGCTTAGCCAGCATGGCGGACATGATGTTGGCCTCATCGTCGTTGGTGATGGCGATGAAAACATCCACCTGCTCGACGTGCTCTTCGGCCAGCAGTTCCTGATCGGAGGCATCGCCGTAGAACACGATGGTATCGTGCAGCTGTTCGGCGAGTTCGGCGGCGCGTTGCTGATTCCGCTCGATCAGTTTGACGTTGTAGTCTTTTTCTAGTTTGGCGGCCAGGCCGGCGCCGACGTTGCCGCCGCCGACGATCATGATGCGCTTATACGGTTTTTCCAGCCGCTGCAGTTCGCTCATCACCGCGCGGATGTGCTGTGAGGCGGCGACGAAGAACACTTCATCACCGGCTTCGATAATGGTCGAGCCTTGCGGACGGATCGGCCGATCCTGGCGGAAAATAGCGGCGACGCGGGTGTCAATATGCGGCATGTGTTCGCGCATTGAAGAGAGCGCATTGCCGACCAGCGGGCCGCCGTAATAGGCTTTAACCGCGGCGATGCTGACCTTGCCTTCTGCGAAGTTGACCACCTGTAGGGCCCCGGGGTACTCAATCAGCTTGTAGATATAGTCAATGACCAGCTGCTCCGGCGAAATCAGATGGTCGATTGGCACCGCTTCCGGCAGGAACAGTTTCTCCGACTCGCGGATGTATTCCGGCGCGCGGATGCGGGCGATACGGTTGGGAGTATTAAACAGAGAATAGGCGATCTGGCAGGCGATCATGTTGGTTTCGTCGGAGTTGGTGACGGCAACCAGCATGTCGGCGTCTTCTGCGCCGGCTTCGCGCAGCACCCGAGGGTGGGAGCCATGTCCCTGAACCACCCGAAGATCGAATTTATCCTGCAGCTGACGTAACCGGCCGGAATCGGTATCGACGACGGTGATGTCGTTGTTTTCACCCACCAGGTTTTCCGCCAGCGTCCCGCCAACCTGACCGGCACCAAGAATAATTATTTTCATCGTGTTCTCTGCTTCACACTGAAAGACTTAGGGCGCGCGAGCACGCCCTGAAGAATTACATTTTAATCAGCTTAGCGTAAAAGAAGCCATCGCCGTCCTCGGGATGCGGGATATTCTGCCGCCCTGGCCGCTGCGCATCGCCGGTTTCAACCAGCTTGGCATCGGCGTGGCGCTGCAAGAACGCGGCGATCTGGCTGCTGTTTTCATCCGGCAGGATAGAGCAGGTGGCATAAACCATCACGCCGCCCGATTTCAGATGCGGCCAGACGGCTTCCAGGATCTCGGCCTGAAGCGCGGCGAGTTCGGCGATGTCGCGATCGCGGCGCAGCCATTTGATGTCGGGGTGACGGCGGATCACGCCGGTAGCGGAACAAGGCGCGTCCAACAGGATACGGTCGAACTGTTTGTCACCGCACCATTGTTGCGGAGTGCGGCCATCGCCCAGCTTAACTTCTGCGTGCAAACGCAGGCGCTGCAGGTTTTCCTTCACCCGTGCCAGACGCTGTTCGTCGATATCGACGGCCATGACGTGCGCTTTCGGCGCCGCTTCCAGAATATGCGTGGTTTTGCCGCCAGGAGCGGCGCACAAATCGAGGATCTGTTCGCCGTCTTGCGGATCCAACAGATCGACACAGCCCTGGGCTGAGGCATCTTGCACGGTGACCCAGCCGTCGGCGAACCCAGGTAGATCGGCCACGGCGCAAGGCGCCAGCAACCGCACTGCGTCGGCATAGTCTGCATGAGGCTCCGCGGCGATGCCGGTGTCGGTCAACAGCTGCAGGTAAGCTTCGCGGCTGTGATGCAGGCGGTTGACGCGCAGCCACATTGGTGGCTTCTGGTTATTGGCGTCGACGATCTGTTCCCAGTTGGCGGGATAAGCTTGTTGAATGCGTTTCAGCAACCAGCTCGGGTGCAGATAGCGGCTGTCGTTGTTGGCAGCGCGCTGTAGCAGCTCTTCCTGCTGGCGCTGGAACTGCCGCAAGACACCGTTAATCAGGCCTTTCAACTGCGGGCGTTTCAGCGCTACCGCGCCTTCCACGGTTTCTGCCAGCACGGCGTGCGCCGGGATACGGGTATACAACAGCTGATACAAGCCGACCATCAGCAAATAGTGCAGCGTACGCTGCTTGCCGGTCAGCGGCTTGGCCATCAATTGTTGAATACACCATTCAAGCTGCGGCAGTACACGTAACGTGCCGAAGCACAGTTCCTGCAGCAACCCGCGGTCTTTATCGCTGATGGAGGTTTGCAGTGCCGGCAGGACAGTGCTTAGCGACTGCCCTTGATCCAGTACCTGGCCGATGGCTTTGGCAGCGATGCTGCGGAGATTGTAATTATTTTTCATAGGCTGAAGCTGATAACGATCGGCATTAAGAAAATAACGGCCCGACGATGAACGGCCGGGCTGTGGGGTGACTTACAGCCGGTTACCCGGGGTAAACCATTCACGACGTGAATTTAATAGGTCTTGCGCCAACATCGGTTTCTTGCCGGCGGGCTGCAGTTGGATCAGGTTGAGGATACCGTCGGCAGTCGCCACCTGAATACCGTGCTTGTCGGCATGGACAACGGTGCCTGGCTCCGCGTTGGCGCTTTGCGCCAGTACGCTGGCCTGCCACACTTTCACCGGTTGATCGTCGATGGTGAAATAGCTGACCGGCCAAGGGTTGAAGGCGCGGATGCAGCGCTCCAGCTGTGCGGCGGACAGTGTCCAGTCCAGACGAGCTTCTTCTTTGCTCAGTTTCTCGGCGTAGGTGACCAGCGCTTCATCCTGAACTTCGCGGGTGGCGCTGCCGTCTGCCATTTGGTGCAGCGTAGTCAACATGCCCTGCGGGCCGAGCTGTGCCAGCTTGTCGTAGAGACTGGCGCTGGTATCGCTGCTCTCAATCGGGCAAGCAATCTTGTGCATCATGTCACCGGTATCGAGACCGACGTCCATCTGCATGATGGTCACGCCGGTTTCGCTGTCACCGGCCCAGAGCGAACGCTGGATCGGCGCCGCGCCGCGCCAGCGAGGCAGCAGCGAGCCATGTACGTTGATGCAACCGAGACGCGGCATATCCAGCACCGCCTGCGGCAGGATCAGCCCGTAGGCCACTACCACCATCACGTCGGCGTTGAGATCGGCCACCAGGCGCTGGTTCTCTTCGGGACGCAGCGATTTGGGCTGAAATACCGGCAGTTGGTGCTGCTCGGCCAGCACTTTGACCGGGCTGGGCGTCAGCTTGTTGCCGCGGCCTGCCGGGCGGTCGGGCTGGGTAAAAACGCCGACAATCTGGTGCTCAGATGACAACAGCGCGTCAAGATGACGCGCTGCGAAGTCTGGTGTTCCGGCGAAAATAATCCGTAAAGAGTCAGACACGTTGATTTCCTGATCGGTTAGGCGCGGGCTTGAAGCTTGGCCATTTTTTCCAGTTTCTGACGAATGCGCTGACGCTTGAGCGGCGACAGGTAATCGACGAACAGTTTGCCCATCAGGTGATCCATCTCGTGCTGGATGCAGATCGCCAACAGGTCGTCCGCTTCCAGTTCGAAAGGTTTGCCTTCACGATCCAGTGCGCGGATCTTCACCTGCGCGGCGCGCGGCACTAACGCACGCTGCTCGGGAATGGAAAGACAGCCTTCCTCGATGCCGGTTTCGCCGCTTTTTTCCAGCAGCTCCGGGTTGATCAGCACCAGGCGCTGATCGCGATTCTCGGAGACGTCGATCACGATAATGCGCTGATGGATATCCACCTGAGTCGCAGCCAAGCCAATGCCTTCCTCTGCGTACATGGTTTCAAACATATCATCCACGATGCGCTGGATATCTGCATTGACTTCTTTTACCGGCGCTGCGACTTTGCGCAGACGCTCGTCTGGGAAATGTAATACCTGCAAGACTGACATATATCTTTAGATCTGTATCCGAGTAATGAACGAGGTTTAACCTCTATTCTAGACATTTCCCGACCTGATTGACAGCATTGTGCACCAATTGCTCAGATTGGTAATACCACCGTTTTTGCTGAGGGAACAGACGATGCGGCCGGAAGAGATCGCTTTACGGATGCGAGGGGTAACGGGGCTACAGACCGTCGTGGCCAGCCGGATCGTGCAGCAGCTATCGCAAATGGGTTGCGAGCCTCGCCGCGTGCTGCATGAGCTGGGATTGAACGAACGGCAGCAGACGCAGTTCAACCAGTTGGATCCCGGTTATCTGTCGGCCAGCCTGCGTTGGTTGGAGCTGCCGGCGCACCGTATGCTGAACTATGGGGCGGCCGGCTATCCCGAACGCCTGGCCCAGATCGACGATGCGCCGCTATTTTTGCTGATCGAGGGCGATCCTCAGGCGTTGTTGCACCCGCAGCTCGCCATGGTTGGCAGCCGGCAGTTCAGCCACTACGGCGAACGTTGGGCTAACCATTTTGCCGAGGAATTGGCGCGTTGCGGCTTCACCATCACCAGCGGTTTGGCTATCGGCATCGACGGTATTTGCCATCGTGCGGTGCTGGCGGCCGGTGGCTGCACGATTGCGGTGTTGGGTAGCGGGCTGGGCAATATCTATCCGCGCCGGCACCGCCGGCTCGCGGAGCAGATAGCCGAGCAGGGCGGCGCTGTGATTTCAGATCATTTAGTCACCGACTTGCCTCTGGCCGACCATTTTCCTCGCCGTAACCGTATTATCAGCGGGCTCAGCCTGGGCGTTCTGGTCATAGAGGCTTCGCTGCGCAGCGGTACCTTGGTGACGGCTCGCTATGCGTTGGAGCAGGGGCGTGAGGTGTTCGCCTTGCCTGGGCCATTGGGAAACCCGATGAGTGAGGGTACGCATTGGTTAATCCAGCAGGGTGCGCATCTGGTCACCGGGCCGAAAGATATCGCCGAATTGCTGGGAAGCGGCCTTCAATGGCTGTCACTGAACGAAAATACAACTATTTGTGCGTCGCAGGCTGAAGTTGAATTGCCATTTGCCGATGTGTTGGCTAACGTAGGAGATGAGGTGACACCTGTTGACGTCGTCGCTGAACGTGCCGGCCAACCTGTGCCAGTGGTGGTAATCAAGTTACTCGAACTGGAGTTAGCAGGGTGGATCGCAGCTGTACCCGGCGGCTATGTCCGAATAAGGAGGGCAAGCCATGTTCGACGTACTCATGTACTTGTTTGAAACTTATATCCACAATGAACCAGAGATGCGCGTCGATCAGGATCAACTGACCGATGATCTCGCTCAGGCGGGGTTTCATCGGGATGATATCTACAACGCGTTGAATTGGCTTGAGAAGTTGGCTGACCTGCAAGAAGGTCAAAATGCCCCTTACTTTATGGATGCCGATCCGCTGGCAATGCGGATCTATACCGAAGAGGAAGGTGCGCGTTTGGACGCCGGCTGCCGTGGTTTTCTCCTGTTCCTGGAACAGATTCAGGTATTGAACCTCGAAACCCGTGAAATGGTTATCGATCGCGTTATGGCTTTGGATAATGCGGAATTCGATCTCGAAGATCTGAAATGGGTCGTGTTGATGGTGCTGTTTAATATCCCCGGATATGAAAGCGCCTATCAGCAAATGGAAGAACTGTTGTTTGAAGTGAACGAAGGTTATCTGCATTGAGCCGATAACGCGCATAGAAGACGTTATGACAAAAAACGCGATTTTTGCCGCCAGGCAAAATGAACCCTGCCCGGAATGCGGGGCCGAGCTGGTGATCCGTAGCGGTCGCCACGGCCCCTTCCTCGGCTGTTCCCAGTATCCTGAATGCCAATATATTCGCCCGCTGAAAGCGCAGGCAGATGGGCATATCGTCAAAGTGTTGGATGGGCAACCGTGCCCGAAGTGTCAGGCGACGTTGGTGCTGCGCCAGGGGCGCTATGGCATGTTTATCGGATGCAGCGATTATCCGCAATGCGATCACACTGAAGTGATCGATAAGCCTGATGAAACCGCCATTACCTGTCCGCAGTGCGGCCAAGGCAAACTGCTTCAGCGCAAGTCGCGTTACGGCAAGGTTTTTCATTCCTGCGATCGTTACCCGGAATGCCAGTTCGCCCTCAATGTTAAACCTGTCGCCGGTGAATGCGCCTATTGCCATTATCCGCTGCTGATGGAAAAGCGCACGGCAAAAGGGCCCGTCCTGTGCTGCGCCAGCAAGCTGTGCGGAAAACCCGTCGCGACTACAGAATAATCACATCATGAACTCAGAATTAAGCCCGAACCTTTTATCTATCATCGATGCTTTGCATCAACAGCAGGTGATTGCCTATCCTACCGAAGCCGTATTCGGCCTGGGTTGCGATCCCGACAGCGAACAGGCGGTCAATGCATTGCTGGCGCTGAAACAGCGGCCGTGGGAAAAGGGGCTGATTCTGATCGCTGCCGACTATGCGCAGCTTAAACCTTATATCGACGACAGTGCGCTCAGCGAACAGCAGCGCACGACGATGTTTGCCAGCTGGCCTGGGCCGGTAACCTGGGTGTTGCCTGCTCGCCCGGAGACGCCGCGTTTGTTGACCGGGCGTTTCAGCTCGCTGGCGGTGCGCGTCAGCGATCATCCGTTGGTGCAGCTGCTGTGCCGGCAGTACGGAAAGCCGCTGGTGTCGACCAGCGCCAATCTCAGCGGGCTGGAGCCGTGCCGCAGTGCCGATGAGGTTACGCGGCAATTCGGCGAAGCTTTCCCAGTATTGGCCGGCGAGGTGGGCGGCCGTCTTAATCCTTCCGAAATCAGAGATGTTCTGACCGGCGAACAGATCCGTCAGGGCTAGAGGTAATAGGCATGGAGAAGTTTGCGGTATTTGGCAACCCTATCGGCCACAGCAAGTCGCCGCGAATTCATGCGCTGTTTGCTGCTCAGACCGGCATTGAGCATCCTTATGGAACAGTGCTGGCGCCGCTGGATGGTTTTGAAACCAGCCTGCAGGCGTTTATCCATGCCGGAGGGCTGGGGGCGAACGTCACGGTGCCTTTTAAGGAGCGAGCTTATTCGGCCGCTTCTGAGCTGAGCGAGCGCGCAGCGATGGCTGGTGCGGTCAATACTCTGAAGGTGTTGCCGAATGGCGATCTATTGGGGGATAACACCGACGGCATCGGTTTGCTGACCGATCTGCAGCGTCAGCAATTGATCCGGCCGCAGGATCGCATTCTGCTGGTGGGCGCCGGCGGTGCGGCGCGCGGTGTGATCCTGCCGCTGCTGTCTTTCGGCTGCCGGTTAACAATCACCAACCGTACCTTCAGCCGGGCCCAAGAGTTGGCCGACGCTTTCCGGCATCTGGGGGAGAGCTCGGCGGCGCCGATGGATCAATGTGATCAGCAAGCGTTCGATCTGGTGATCAATGCGACGGCGTCCGGCATCAGCGGGGAGGTCCCGGCGTTGCCTGCGGGCGTAGTTAACGCGCAAACCCGTTGCTATGACATGTTTTATCAGCAGGGCGTCACGCCGTTTCTAGCCTGGGCGCAGAAGCAGGGGGCAACGGAATATGCCGATGGGCTGGGTATGCTGGTGGGGCAGGCGGCGCATGCCTTCCTGCTTTGGCACGGCGTAATGCCAGAGATCGAGCCGGTATTGCGCCAGCTGCGCAGCGAACTGGCGGCATAAATCCCGCCCCGTTCTCTTTATAGGGAACGGGGGGCTGTCAGATGTCTTCCGACAGGTATTCATCTTTCCAGCGTACATAGTTGTTCGAAGAATAAAGCAACCCTTCCAACTCGGCGGCGGTTAACGGCCGAATCTGGCGTGCCGGGCTACCCATATAGAGATAGCCGCTGGCCAGACGTTTGCCTGGCGCCACTAAACTGCCGGCGCCAATCATCACGTCGTCTTCTATTACTGCACCGTCCAACAGGATCGATCCCATACCGACCAGCACTCGGTTGCCGATGGCGCAGCCGTGCAGCATCGCTTTATGGCCCACGGTCACGTCTTCTCCAATCAGCAGGGGATAACCGTCAGGGTTATGTTCGGAGCGATGAGTCACGTGCAGTACGCTGCCGTCCTGAATATTGCTGCGTGCGCCGATCTTTACCGCATTGACGTCGCCGCGGATGGCGACCAGCGGCCAGATACTGACGTCATCCGCCAGATCGACGTCGCCGATGACGACGCTGGAAGGATCGATCAGGACGCGCTGACCGAGTTTAGGGGTGTATTGAAGATAAGAACGTACTGCATCGGACATAGTGCTGCCTCACCTCGGGATCATATTTACCGGCAATACTAGACTCTGACGATGGAATTACAACCAATCTCAGCGCCGGATCCTGCGGAAAATGGCCCTGATCGCACAAGATCCATCCGGAAGGGCTGAAAAGTGTGCAAACAGAAAGAAAAGATCAAAAAAGGGGTTGTGCAAAAAACTCGGATCCCTATAATGCGCCTCCATCGACACGGCGCAAGTGATTCACTTCACACAGCGGCCGGGAAGAAAGAGAAAAAATCCTGAAAATTAGGGTTGACTCTGAAAGAGGAAAGCGTAATATACGCCACCTCGAGTTAGCAAGCGAAAGCGCCTAACTCACTGCTCTTTAACAATTTATCAGACAATCTGTGTGGGCACTCCACAAGACGATATCCAGCATCTTCGGATGCAAAAAATATCAAGTCTTGAAGAGTGACTAACTGAAGTAAAATTCATGCAGTAA
>NZ_MSTL01000024.1:0-25911 GCF_002752475.1 Serratia sp. OLAL2
CTTTTATACTTTTATACTTTTATACTTTTATACTTTTATACTTTTATACTTTTATCCTTCTCATAGCATCTTAAATTTTCCATTTATTAATCTCTCTTCTTTTTATTTTGAGTTTTTCGTTTATATCCTGTGCTAAATATCCGATCCTGAAATTGCCATTACAGCATGGTTGCCCAGATGGACGTTAATTCGTCCGGGCCGGGTATTGCTCTTTAACAAAATGGATCGGGCTGTCACGTAACCACAATTCAGGGTGCCGCTGAATGTTCTCGCTGACCCGTTAAAACCGGAATGCAGAACCGGGATGTGACTGGTTTATTTCATTTACTGTTTTTAATTAAAGGAAATTCCATGAGAAAACCCGTTTATCACGTCTTTGTTACCCAGGAAAGCCAGCCCGATGCTCAGGGCGAAAAAAACACGTACTGGACAAAAGTTGGCGTGGCCTTCGCACATAACGGCAAGCCCGGTCTGAATATCGTTTTGATACCCGGTATTGCCGTCTCCGGCAGACTGGTGCTACTTGAACCGAGAGAAGAAAGTGACATTTCACAGGATGCCTCTGCCGCTTAATCCATTTTCTCTTCTTCTCCCCCGGCGGCGTATTTTTCTATAAGCCGCCGGTCTCTCTGTTACGAGGCCAGCATGCTTTCCACCACTGCCTTTCTGGCACTGGCGGTGCAGTGCGCCGCCAGTATTCACCCGTCCACGTCGCTTGATGTCGCACGGGTCGAATCCGGTTTCCACCCTTACGCCATTGCTGAAATTCTGCCAGACAGCCGGGGCGTGATTTCACATTTCCCCACAAGTCTGCCGGAGGCGATCCGCCTCACCAGACAGCTGGCTGCACAGGGCCGACGCTATTCGGTCGGCCTTATGCAAATCACCAGCATCAATTTCCGCCATTACGGCGTCACGGCCAGCGACCTGCTTAACCCTTGCATCAATCTGTCGGTATTTGAGCGCATTCTCGCCGACTGTTACCGGCGCGGCGGAACACTGAAACGGGCGCTCAGTTGTTACTACTCCGGCAACTTTGAAACCGGCCAGCGGCCGGAATCCGCCTTTAACCAGACCAGCTACGTGCAGCGCATTGGCTATGTCGTCCCGTCCACGCGGAAAGACCGGCTGCGTGCCCCTGACCGGAACGCACAGCCGTCTGTCCGTTATCCCGCCGTTGTGCTGCGCGGCGAGCCTGCCGGTGCCACTGCGCCGATCCTGACTTCCCTGCATTATCCCGGTTCCGTCATTCGCGGCGCTATCCCTGTTATCCCTGATGAGGAGAAATGATCATGCGTAAACGCCGTTACTCCGCTGTTGCTTCCGTGCTGCTGTCTTCCCCGGTGCTGGCGGCGGACAGTGGTTTTAACAAGGCCAATGAAACACTGAGCAATACCTCGACCGGCCTGCTGGGACTGGCCGCCGTCACCATCACGCTGGCGACCATGTGGGTGGGCTACAAGGTGCTGTTCGACGGCAAGAGCCTGCACGACATGCGTAACGTCATCATCGGCGCGATCCTGATTGTCGGTGCATCCGGCTTCGGTGCCTACTGGGCGTCATAAGGGAGACAACGATGGCTACGCTGAATAAAGCGCTTACGCGGCCTGCCGCCATTATGGGTATTCCTCTGGTGCCGTTCGTTCTCGTCAGCGGGGCCATCGTCCTGCTGGCGGTCTATGTCAGCTATTACCTGGCGGTTCTGCTCATTCCTGCCTGGGCGGAAATGAAAAATAAAACCCGAAAGGACATTCATTATTTCAGTCTGCTCTGGCTGGCATTTAAAACCCGTGGACGGCTTTTCACCAACACCCATTTTGGCGCGAATGCCCTGCTGGCAAACCAGTACGATAACGTTGATATCTCGGAGTTTATTCAGAAAATGAAATTAAGCGAGCGTATTACGCTGGATAAATATATTCCGTATTCCTCCCATATTCACCTCTACGTCATCAGAAATCGTCACCGTGATTTGGTTGCCACCTGGGAGCTGGGCGGCACGGTCTTTGAATGTGAAGACGAACATCACCTGACCCTGATGGCTACGCACCTGAATAACGTTATTCGTTCGTATGAGGGTCTGCCGGTAACATTCTATATTCACCGGCTTCGTGAAAAATACCATGATGCTTTTGAAGCCTGTTCGGGTATTCCCTTTTCCGATGACGTGACCCGGCGGTATTACCAGCCGGTAAAAGAAAAACCGTTCTGGCGGCACCGACTGTTTTTCACCGTCTGCTACGCGCCGTTCTCTCAGATTGAGAAGAAAACCATGAAAGCGCAGTCGTACGGTAAACGCCAGGCAGCACTGGATGACGCGCTCAAAATCATGCTGGAATACCGCGAAGCACTGGAATCTTCATTATCCCGCTATATGGCAACGCCGCTGGGGATATATGAAGAAAACGGGCGGGTGTATTCCTCACAACTGGCGTTCTTCCATCGTCTGCTTACCGGCCAGTGGCAGAAAGTGGCCGTAACGCGCTCACCATTTTATGAAACGCTCAGTACGCCAGACGTCTTTTTCACCACCGACACCGGTGAATGCCAGACGGTCAGCGGTTCCCGCTTCTTCCGCAGCCTGGAGATTAAGGATTATTCCCCGGAAACCCATACTGGTATGCTGGATGCGCTGCTGTACGCCGAAAGCGAGTATGTTCTGACGCAGTCCTTTACCTGCATGGCACGGGATGAGACGCAGAATCATATCCGGCTGGCGGAAAAACGACTTAACTCCACGGACGACGACGCGACTTCCCAGCGCGAAGAGCTGATTGTCCTGCGCGACCTGCTCCAGTCCGGGCATGTGTCGTGCGGTAAATTCCACTTTTCCCTGCTGATCTCCTCAGACAGTGCCGGACAGGTGGTGAAGGACACTAACGTTCTGGCCCAGCCCTTCGCCGATCTGGGTATTATGACGACGCTCTCCACCCTGTCACTGCCCGCCGCATATCTGGCGCAACTGCCGGGCGTCTATACGCTGCGTCCCCGACTGGTAGCCGTCAGCAGCCAGAATTTTGCCGATATGGCCTGCCTGCATAACTTCCATCCCCACAAACGCAGCGGCAATCCGTGGGGGGAAGCCATCGCCATCCTCACATCGCCCGGCGGTGGCGGGTATTACCTGAACCTTCACGACAGCCAGGCCGGGCGGGATGACACCGGTGAGAAAACGCCAGGGAATACGGCAATTATCGGGAAAACCGGCTCCGGCAAAACCCTGCTGATGACGGTCGTGCAACAACTGATGCAGAAGTACCGCAACCCGGCGACATTCGCGCCTTCTGCCACCCTCAAACGGCTGACCACGGTGTATTTCGATAAGGACCGGGCGGCGGAGATGGCGATCCGCCAGGCGGGCGGGCGTTATTTCCGCATCCGTACCGGCGAGCCCACCGGATTCAACCCGTTTGCGCTGGAGCCAACCCGCCGGAACATCAGTTTCATCAAACGGCTGGTGCGCATGCTGTGCCGCCGTAACGGTAAGCCGCTCGATCCACGCGATGAGGAACGGATCAGTGCCGCCGTTGACACCATCATGCTGGGCTATCCGCCGGAGTACCGCCGGTTCGGGATCACCCGGCTGCTGGAAGTGCTGCCGGAGCCGCCGACCACAGACGCCCGCACCAACGGGCTGCGTATTCGCCTGAAACAGTGGGCGCAGGGGGGCGAGTTCGGCTGGGTGTTTGATAACGAGGCTGATACTTTCACCATCAGCGATGTCGATAACTTTGGTATCGACGGCACCGAATTTCTGGATGATGACGATATACGCGGCCCCGTGACCTTTTACCTGCTGTATCGCGTGACCAGCCTGCTGGACGGTCGCCGCCTGGTGATGTTTATGGATGAGTTCTGGCGCTGGCTGTCCGATGTCGAATTTTCCCGTTTCTCGCTCAATATGCTGAAAGTTATCCGCAAGCTGAACGGCATATTCGTCCCCGCAACACAGTCACCGGATGAAATCGTCAGACATCCCATCGCCCCGGCGATTATTGAACAGTGCGGCACCCAGATTTTCCTCGCCAACCCGAAGGCCAGTCATGCGGATTACGTGGAAAAAATGAAAGTGCCGGACAGCGTTTATGACACGGTCAGGAATCTGGATCCGGGCGAGCATTACATGGTCATCCTGAAAACACCGTTGCGGGCCGGGGAAACCCGCCCGTTTGTGGCGATGGCAAAAATGGATCTGTCCGGGCTGGGTAAACTCACCCGGCTCCTCAGCGGCAGTGAGGACAACCTGAAAATATTCGATGCCATTTATCAGGACGGCATGCGACCTGATGAATGGAAAGAAACCTTCCTTGAGCGGGCAATCTGATATTCATACGGAGGTCATTGATATGCGTACCAGATACACCTTTCTGGCATTATCGTTATTTTTCCCGACGCAGGCGTTCAGCGCCGGAATACCGGTTTTCGACGCCGTGCAGAATACCGAATCCAGTAACCAGTGGATGCAGAAATTACAGCAATGGGAGGATACAGTTACCCATTATAAAAGTGAACTTGATGCGTATAAAAAACAGTTAGCTACTGCAACCGGCGTGCGGGATATTCAGGGTTTTCTCAGCGATGCCCGAAGCCTGAAAACCGATATTGATAATCTCCGTAAGAGCGGTATTTCACTGGATGATCTGCTGACCACGCAAAACAGCTCATATTCTGCTGAACTGCAAAACCTTTACAATAAATACAAATCATTCAGCGTATGCAGCGAGGAACAGGAAGGAATAAAGTCTCAGGCCCTGGCCGACAGTTGCAAACAGATGATCCTCAATCAGGCAATGGCGATTGAGAATACCACTGACGTTGAAAACAGGATAAACAACACACTCAGCGATATATCAGACTTATCTGACCGTATATCGAATGCGCAGGACTCGAAAGAGTCTCAGGATCTGGCTAACGCCATCGCGGCGAAAAGCGTACAGTTAAATGCGCTGACGAATCAGTGGGAGATGTCTGTCAGACAGGCTGAACAGCGAACGACATTGCTGGAACAGCAAAGACAGAAAGCCTTTGAACAGCAGCAGCTAACGGCTCCTGTTGCTGACCTTAATAATTTATAAGGAGGTTATCCGTGCTCAGATCATTGTTCACCTTATACACACTCTCAGGCGTGATATTACTGTCCGGCTGCCAGGAAACCAAATCCGAAGCCTGGTATAAGCAGCATCCTGACGAAACTTATGTGGTTTATACGCAATGCCTGAAGGATGGTGAGGCAAGCGATAACTGCGAATTTGCCCACCGGGCAGCACTTATGTTTGCACAGGAAGGCCAGCCCGGGGTTAAGGAGAAATTCGAGGCGATATTTCAGCAGGAAGCTGAAAAACGAAATGCAGTGACACAGTAATTTTTCCTCCAGCAAAACAGGGAGTCCTCCCTGTTTTCTATATCCTTTCTTTATATATCAGGTGAGGCACCATGTCCGGTGGCATTTTTGTTGGTATGGACAAAAACATCATGGATGGACTGAATGCCGTACTGGAAGGTCAATCTTCCACTTACGGCACGATGATCAGCGTCATCATCGTCAGCTCTTTTACCCTGTTTATACTGTTTCGCGGTTATCAGACGCTGGCTGGCAAACTCCGGACCCCGGTTGAAGATGTCGCCTGGGATGTGGGCCGCATGTTGCTGATCACCACCTTTGCGTTAAATCTTGATGGCTGGCTGGATATGGCGGTAGCGGCTATCCAGGGACTCAAAGACGGTATCAGCGGCGATGATAACGTCTGGGCGCTGCTCGATACCGTCTGGGAAAAGGCACAGGCGCTGGGGCAAAAGTTATTTAATATGGACACCTCAACTTACGTCAAACTGAATGGTGGCCTTGCCGAAGTCCTGGTATGGGGCGGCTCTATTGTCCTGCTAATGGCAGCCACCTTTGTCAATCTGCTCGCCGAAATCACCATCCTGTTAATGACGACCACCGCGCCGCTCTTTATTTTCTGCCTGCTGTACGGTTTTCTTAAGCCGATGTTCGATAACTGGCTGAGAACAATTTTCGCGGCAATGTTAACGATCATGTTTTCTGCCTTATCCATCCGTATCGCCATTAATTACCTGCATAAGATACTGGATGCTGCAACAAAAACATCCGCTGAAACCAATATGGTAACACTGGCGGCGCAGTGCCTGCTGGCCGGGATTGCGGCGGGTGTGGTGGTCTGGTTCTCCGCGAAGCTCGCCAGCGCACTCAGCGGGGCCGCCGTACAGGCAGTGCTGCAGGGTGCCGCCATGAGTGGCCTGAGCGGACTGGCGAACAAATCCGCCGACCTCGCCGGGCCGGGGGTAAAGGGCGGAGCCCGCCTGGCTGCGAAAGGCGGCATGGCCGCCGCCGCGGCGGCCGGCAGGCTCGCCGGCGCAGGCGCGGGTAAAACCGTGAGCGCCTGGCAGAAACGCGCCGCCGCCATCGAAAGCATGAAACGCCTGAACCGGCAGCGTCACCGTTAATCTTCCCGACCCTTAATTTCCTTTCCCCGTCAAGCCATGGCCTGCGCCACCGGTGCGGCATTCCTGCATCCATACGATAAGGGGTTCCATGAAATTCAGCATCTTCCTTCTGATGCTGTGCGCGCTCACGGGCTGCGCACGGCATCAGGGCAACCTCCCGCCGGTATCCGGCGAACCCGAGCCGGTAAATTCCCCCACCATCATTCAGGAGCTCACTCACCATGTCTGATATTCAGAACATTGTTAATGTTTCCCGCTCTTTTGAATCCATCCTGCTGGAAAAGGAAGAGCGTTCCCGAAAAACCGCCTGGCGGGTGGCCGCTGCCGGACTGATTCTGGCCGCAATGCCGATTGCGGCCATTATTATTCTGCTGCCACTGAAAACCACCGACACTGAATTATGGTCAGTGGATAAACAGACCGGGCGCTATGAATATATGACCCGCGTGAAGGAGCGGGATATTTCGTCTGAAAAGGCACTGGCGCATTCACTGGCAGCACACTATGTCAGACTCCGCGAGGGATATAATTATTTCTCCCTCCAGCGTGATTATGACGACGTGCAGTTATTTAACAGCGACAGTGTGAACCGGGACTATCTGGACGGGTTTAACGGTGACCAGGCACCGGACGTGATTTTTAACAAGGCGGAATATGTTGTTGATATCGACATTATTTCCAATGTGCATGCGCCTGCCACCGGGCCGGATAATCTGGCAACCCTGCGTATCAAGCGCACTATCCGCCGTATTGCTGATAATTCCGTGAAAACGGATGTCTGGAATATCCGCCTCACATACCGCTACGTCCCGCACCGGCAACTGACCGACAGCCAGCGCGAAGTGAACCCGCTGGGCTTTATCGTCACCAGCTACCAGCGCGACAAAGAGTTGAGGGGGGAATGATGCTGAAATACATTCTGCTCCTCACGGGTTTACTGGTGTCATGTGTGGCATGGAGCTCCGCGACACCGCGCGGCAGCGCGTATGACAGCCGGATGCAGAACGTCACGTACAACAGCCAGAACGCCACGGTCGTCAGTACCCGCCCCGGCTACGTCACCATGCTGGTGTTTGACGATGATGAAACCGTTATCGATGCGCAGGCGGGTTTTCCCAGAGGCTGGACCGTGACGAAAAGCGATAACCGGGTGGGCGTCAGCCCGAACCCGATTACCCAGCCGGTCACGGATGCCAGCGGCAACACCGTCAGCCAGGTGTTTCTGCCGACGGCAAAAGACTGGAAAACCAATCTGTTCGTGGTGACCTCGAAGCGCGATTACAGCCTGGAGCTGAACGTGCTGGATAAAGACTCGCCCGTTCAGGCATTTGTTATCCGCTACCGCTATCCCGATGAGCAGAGGAAAAAGTCAGCCGCTGCCAGCGCCACCCGTCAGCAACGACAGCAGGAAACACTGGACCGCAAGCGGATAGCGGCGGCATTCGGGAAGGCTACCACTCCGCGCAACTGGCGCTATACAAAACGGGTGGCAGCAGGCTCAGCCTTCATCGCCCCGGACTTTACCTGGGATGACGGTCGTTTCGCGTATATCGGTTTTTCCCCCACGAAGACCCTGCCTTCCGTTTTCCGGGTGGTTAACGGCCAGGAGCAGGCGGTCACGCCCGGAACGGTTAAACGGGGCAGTTACACCGTGGTGGTGGTTCCGGCATCGACGCAGCTGGTTCTGCGTTACGGCACCTCGGTGGTGGGGGTCGAAAACGACGGATCCGGGCGTATCCCGCTGACCAACAGTGACACTGTTTCACCCTCCGTTACGCTGGAGGCAAAATGACCGACAAATTTTTCCCGGACGAACCGAAAAAAACCACCGCAGAACGTGAAGCAGAAGCCCGCGAACGCGCCCGCGCGGCAATGGCATATCAGGAGTCGGAGCAGAAAACGCCGCCCGGCCAGCCGGAAGTGACCCGTTTCCGTAAGACGTCCGGTCGCCGCACGCTGATCGTCAGCCTGCTGAGTCTGGTCCTGGTCATCGCGCTGGCATCCGGTGGCGATCGTCTTCTCAGCGCCCTGAAAAGGGGTGATGAGAAAGAATCTGACACCGCGCCGCCGCCCTCCTCCGGGGCGGTGCAGCAGGAGCGTAAGAATCTGGGCATGGACAGTAACCCGTTTGGCCTGTTCGGGCCAGGGAGGCAGAAAAGCGCAGACCCGGCCCGTCAGACCGTCACTACCGGACCAGCCCTGCCAGCGGAACCGCCCGCCCTGAACAAGGCTGCAGCGCTTGCAGACGGGCTGAACAGCAGCACAACGGCTGGCGGCAATGCCTACACGTCCCGTAGCGAACCGCGCAACAGCGCGGGAACGTCGGACAGCCTGTCTGCCTCCACGGCGTACACATCCTGTCAGTCGGTACTGGTCAGTGGCGAAGATGGACGCCTGCGCTGCCCGGATACGACAGCACCGGCAGGCAGCAATAACAACGACAATCCGGGCGTTGCCCGCGTCACCGGTGTCAGGCGGCTGGGCCTTGATCCCGATCTCTATATCCCGGTGGATCACTATATTCCGTGTTCGATGATGCGGCGCTTCGTGTCCGATGTTGGCGGTCATATCTCCTGCCTGATCGGTGAAAATGTCTGGAGCGCCAGTAACCATGTGAAACTGATCCCGGCAGGAACGGTCGCCCGTGGTGTCTACCGCACCGGCGCACTGCAACATGGGCGCAGCCGGATGTTTGTGCTGTGGACGGAGCTGCGCACGCCAGAGCCCGGCAGCCTGCAAATCCCGCTCACCGATACGCAGGCCACCGGCCCGCTCGGTGAGGCGGGGATCGCGGGCTGGATCGACAGCCATTTCTGGGAGCGTTTCGGCAACGCCCTGATGCTGAGTACCGTGCAGGACGTGGCGGCAGCGGCATCAGAGGCCGCGCCGGGTAAAGACCGCAATACCGACTATACCGAAAACACCCGTGCCGCCACGGCGGAAATGGCGAAAACGACGCTGGAAAACAGCATCAGTATCCCGCCCACGATGTACCTGAACCAGGGCGATGTGATCGGCATCATGACCGGTACGGATATTGATTTTTCCTCTGTTTATCAACTACGGCTGAAAAAGAAATGGTATGAGCGCTGAAAACCTGTCACTGGATTTTATGAAAAATCAGCTGTTCGGTGATTATCTGCCAGTCGAAGGGCTGACCGAAATCGCGATTAACCGACCGGGGGAACTGCACACCAAAATAAAGGGGGCATGGCAGCGGCATGAATCCCCGGTCACGCTGCGTCAGTGTCATGCTTTTGCCAGAGCGCTGGCGTCCTGGCAGGACGATAATATTGACGATACGTCACCGATACTGTCGGCCACTCTCGAATCCGGCGAACGTATTCAGACGATTATTCCCCCGGCCTGTGAGCGTAATACGGTATCCATTACGCTGCGCAAGCCTTCGTTTGAGCAGAAAACACATCAGTCATGGATTGATGCAGGATTTTATCAGCGTGTGGCTGGTCAGGAGAAAACGGAAAGCCAGGATGATGCACTGGTTCAGTTATATCAAAGCGGGAACATCCCCCGTTTTATGGAAAAGGCGGTGGAATACGGCAAAACGATTTTTATTGTGGGTGAAACCGGCTCCGGCAAAACCACCTATATGAAAACGCTGCTGCATTATATTCCGCTGCATCTCCGGTTGATAACGATTGAGGATAATCCTGAAATCCGTTTTCATCACCACGCCAATTATGTTCATCTTTTTTACCCGGCGGATGCCGGGGACAACGCCATTGTCACGCCCGGCAGACTGATCCGTGCTAATTATCGCATGAACCCTGACCGGATATTGCTGGCGGAAATTCGCGGGCGAGAGGCATGGGACGCGCTGAAAATTATTGGTTCCGGGCATGAGGGATTAATCACCTCCCTGCATGCGGGCAGCCCGGAAGAATGTATTGAAGGGATCATTGACCGCTGCTATGAAAACCCCGACTGCCGGAATATTCCTTTTGATGTGCTGTTACGCAAGGTACTAAAAAGCATTGATGTCATCGTCAGCATTGATATACACGGCGATATTCGCCGGATGCATGATATTTATTTTAAGCCAGTTCATTTAAATGGCATGAAAGAGACATTCAGAAAATAACTCTGGTAAATAACATTACCCTAAATACGCAACCTTTCATTAATCATACTGGTCACTGAAATGAAGAAAGTCATACTCTCCTTATTATTTCTCGGCGTTATGGCGTCATGTTCAACATCCGCAATGGCCGCTGATGCATGCGAAGTGGTTTTATGCATGTACGGTAAAACAACGGGAAACAGCGGCGGCAGTGAATGTCACTCCGCTGAACGGGCATTCTTTAATATCGTGAAAAAGAATAAACACGGCTTTCTTCCTGACCATACGGCTGATGCCAGAAAATCGTTTTTACTTGAATGTGATTCAGCAAACCCGGCAGCTATCAGCCAGATTATCAGTAAATATGGCCGCGTTCGTGGTTAATACTGGCGGACCGGGCGCAAGGGCGTGACGGTTTTCAGGTTTTTACGGCTTCTGTTTTTCGCGGATTAAGGAGCGAAGAAACAGGGGCCGTAAAAATGAGGCAGCGGACAGAAATATTTTCGCGGGTTAAGGAGCGAAAATAATTCAGGCACCGCGCCTCACCTGCAAACAGCCGCGCCCACGCGGATTTTGCAGGCCGGGGGGAGCCGGATAAATTTCGCCGCCCCGGCGAGCGAAAAGCTGTCGCCCACGACAGCGGTTTACCCGGGGGGCACAGCCCCGCACACCGTCGCGGCTAAGTCTCCGGCCCAAAGCCGGTAGCGTGGCGCGACCACCCTCTTTAAAGGTCAGCTTCCCTTTTATTCCCGCTGCGAGGAACAAGCAAAGGGAAGAAAAAGGCGAAAGCGACCGTCTTAAAGGGGGTGGTCGCGCGTAGCGTGCGACGGTGTGCCGCCCTTGACCTTGGGGGATTTGACGCAGCGTTCAGCGAAGACATTGCCCCCATGTTTTCGGCTGTCAGGGCGTACAGCCAGGACAAAGGAAACACGCTGTTGCCCGTCATGCGGGCGTTTCAGGGGACTGACGACCACGGGTCGGCTGGTATCTGAAGGCGCGGATAACGGGCATGAGCGCCGGAGGCGTTCAGTGCTTTTCATCCTTTTATGGGCGTCATCGATGAGCGTCGCGTATGGGCGTGGGGTTTTACGTCCATCGGTGACGCCCATATGATGCGCCCGCCACACCGAAATCAGACCGGAGATCACTGCAATGGAAACTCATCTGATGCAAAGGCTGAATGCCTTTTCGGATGCCTTTTCTGTTTTTCTGCTGTGGCTGCAACACAACCCGGTAATATTGTCCATATTTGCCGGGCTGACGCTGCCATTTATATTTCACCTGCCAATAGAAGAAAGAAAAAATGCCCCCTTCTGGTTAAAATCAGTAGTGGGTGTATCCACCTTCTTTTTCATATTCGGTACTCTGTCACCGCTGACCATTCAGGGGCTGAGTTTTTTCTTTAAAGCGCTCGATAATGACATCCTGCTCAGATTATCACTCTGGATACTGACTGTCGGATTTACGCTTGCCGGTCTGGCTTTTCATATTACTGCCCGAAGGCTGCTGGCCGGAGAAGTCGACAGTCTGAAACACCGGATGATTAAAAAAAGTAAACTGGAAAGAAATGTCAGAACGGATGTTCGTGAAGTCAGGGACATGTTGCCTAACAGCATTGCGTATAATCCGCTGGATTATATTGACCTGAATAACGGTATCTTTATCGGGCTGGACAAAGATGATCAGCCGCAATATATCACCCCCGAAGAATTTCAAACTCAGCACGCAGACCTTATCGGCACCACTGGCTCTGGTAAAGGAGTCAGTGCCTGTGTACTGCTTTATCAGGCAATACTTTCAGGTGAAGGCGTATTTGTCGAAGATCCTAAAAATGATGAGTGGGCACCACATGTTTTGCGGGAAACCTGTCAGAAAGCGGGAAAACAATTTGTTCTTATTAACCTGAATGATCTTAATTTTCAGCTTGATTTACTGGCTGATATTTCTCATGAACAACTGGAGGAGCTGTTTAACGCCGGTTTCAGCCTGGGTAAAAAAGGCGAAGGTGCTGACTTTTACCGTATCGCCGACCGTCGCGCAGCCAGAAATGCGGCAGCTATTTATGAAAAGGGAATGACGTTACGCGACTTATTTAACACTGACTTTGTGAAATCCCTCAGTGAAGATGTGCCTGCTTTTTATGGCGAGCTTGAAGAAATCGCTTTAGTGAATTCCATTAATGCCAATAAGGGATTTTCACTAAAGAAAATATTTGATGAGGGCGGTTGCTGTTACATCATCGGCTCGATGCGTAATCAGAAAATCATATCGGCTCAGCGAATGATTTTAACCCGCCTGATTCAGATAGCCGAAACGCGTGACCGGATAAAAGGCAAACCTCGTCCTGTCGCTATTTTCCTTGATGAACTCAAGTATCACCTGTCCCGCCCTGCACTTGAGGGACTTGGCGCAGCGCGGGACAAAGGTGTACATATCATCATGGCTCACCAGTCGGTAAAAGATCTATATGACTGTCCGGCAGATCTGGAGGGTGATGCCGTTGCCGGTTCGGTGATTGAGAACTGCAAGTTTATGCTTGTTTATCGCCTTCGCGATCCGGACACCGCCGACTGGGTGGCAAGGATGACAGGCTCTATTCTGGTTGACGATGAAATGAGAAAAGTTAAAACAGATATATCCCTGACGGAGAAGATGGAAACGGACAGGATGATCCGCCAGGCTGAACGATATTATATAGACAGCAACATGTTGCTTAACCTCCCCAAATTTGTTGGTTTTGTTTTTACCCAGAACGATCTGGCGAAGGCAACCAAGCTATTCCACATTCCAGCTAATAAGCAATATATCGACCTGTTTTCATTTGAACATAAAAACCCGCCGCATACCGAAAAAGAAAATCAGATTCATAAACCCTCCATTAACCTGTGAGGCTATCAATGCTTATTCATAACGTTGCTGAAAGAAATGAAGCCGCTAAACGGAGAATGCGGGCATTGCTGTATTTTCTCAAGGAGGAAACGTTCTCTGATTTCCAGACCTTAAAAAGAGTTGTTGGCTATAAAGGGAAACATAACCATGCGATGTATAACCTGCTGAATAAAGCGGTTTCAATGGGTCTCCTGAATAAACATGAGTATCCAGTATTGACCGGGAAAAAATCATTGTGGGGGATCACCATGCAGGGACTGGCAATGGTGGTTAGCGCTAATGACAGGGTTTTCCCCGCCTATTTTGAGCCGGGCAAACTCAAAAACTCGACGCTGGAACATCGACTGTTAAACCAGCGGGTAAGGATCGCCCTTGAGGAAAAAGGTGGCACAGGCTGGCTTAACGGCGACCGGGGAGAATTTATGTCGCGATACCCAGGCGTCCGGCACCGACCGGACGGCATTATTACCTTAAGCAGCGGTGCCATCGTTGCAGTGGAAACAGAGCGAACGATGAAAACCCGCGCCCGTTACATCAGCATCATTAACAGTCATCTGACCGCCAGCGACGCCGGACGCTGGCATTACGTGATATATGTTATGCCGGATGATAAAACTAAGGAGTCGCTGGTCAGGCTGTTTGGCAGCATCAGGACGGTGATGAGAAAGAGCGTTCCTGTTCCATTTGATGTGAAGAACCGAGAAATGTTTATCTTCCGCGCCCTCGATGAACTGGAAAATAGTGTCAAGGATAAACAAGGGCCCCCCTCCCCATCTGTCGGTGATGATGAAGGGAGGGAACGCCATGCATGATATTCTGACTCATGGCGACTGCCTTGACGTACTGCGCAATATGCCGGGCAACTCTGTGGACAGCATCGTGACCGACCCGCCTTATGGTATTAAATTCATGGGTAAGACATGGGACTAAGATGTTCCCTCACAAGCCATCTGGGAAGAATGTCTGCGCGTACTCAAGCCCGGTGGTCATCTACTGTCCTTCTCGGGATCCCGAACTCAACACCGGATGGCAGCGCGTATTGAGGATGCGGGCTTTGAAATACGTGACATGATCGTATTTCTCTACGAAACCAGCAACATTGCTCAGGCCCTCATTGAAAGTTTGTCGCCGGATCAGCTCAAATTACTGGACGCGACATTTGGACGTGACGGAATGTTGGGCTGGGTATACGGTTCGGGCTTTCCTAAATCTCACCATGCGTTAAAACCGGCACTGGAGCCGATTACCCTTGCCCGTAAGTCATTCAACTGGTCTATAGAATCGAATCTATGCGCGCATGGTACCGGCGTTCTGAACATCAGTGAATGCAGGATCCCTCTGGCAGAAGGAGAATCACCCTATGATTATCCAAATGGCCCGGGAGGTTCCGATCCTAACCACATGTGGCAAGGCAGAAATAAAGGTGCTGGGGATATCGCCAGGCAAGGAAACCCTGATGGCCGATGGCCTGCCAATCTTATCCATGATGGCAGTGATGCAGTACTTGCCTGGTTCCGGGATAACCCTCAGCAGGTAGAAATTAGCAGCGCCAGTTGGTTCTTTTATTGTGCAAAATCCAGCAAAAAAGACCGTGGTGAGGGTAACAATCATCCATGTGTAAAGCCCACCGAGCTGATGCGTTACCTTTGCCGCCTGGTTACTCCCCCAGGCGGCACTGTACTTGATCCCTTTATGGGGAGTGGAAGTACCGGTAAAGCTGCGGCGATGGAAGGTTTCTGTTTCATCGGTATTGAGCGCGAAGCGGATTATGTGGAAATTGCTCGCAGGCGTATTGCGGCAGCACGTAGCACCATGGCTCGTTCTGGCGATGCAGGAATACACATTGACAATTGAATTCGGGTAAAATGCCTCTAAAAATGTTAGCGAAGATTTGAGCTAACATTTTTATGGCTCAAGGCCATAACCTAACCTAACAGACAGCTTTGTGCCAGAAGCAGATCTTGAACAAAGTAAAGTTACCATTTACCCTGAAAACTTGTTAAGAACTTGGGATGCTGCTCTGTTTGTCGTATTTAAGCCTGTCTTCCCTGAAACGATCCGCATTCTCGACAATCCAGGTCCATAGCGGAATCATACGAACAAGCAGCTCCATCCCCGTATCAGAAAGCTCGTACTCGACTTTCGGAGGAACCTCACCGAAATCATGGCGGATAACCAGTCCGTCACGCTCAAGCTGCCGTAATGTGCGCGTCAGCATACGCTGAGTCACTCCATGCATACGCCTGCCAATCTCGGCATGACGCAGTCTGCCATAAACGCCAAGCGTGTTGACGATACCCAGCGACCAGCGACTTCCTGCATGAGTCAGCACTTCCCGCCGCAAACCATCATCATCGTCTCTCAGACCCTTACATACAGCCTGCGAATACTGAAGAATCTCTTCCCGAACCATCTCACTAGCTCCCAGTATCATGCATGTACCTTCTTTTTTAGCCTGTTATGAATTGCTAGAGTGGCTCAACAATTCCTGTAAGGCCAGATTATGAACAAAACTGCTCTTAACACTACGTCTGAAAATATCCTCGTGCTCGGTGCCGGTGAGCTGGGCCTCCCCGTTCTGCGAAATCTTGCCCTTCGGGCAAAAGATGTGGAGGGAACGAAAATCAGCGTGTTGCTGCGCGAAAGCACCGTAACGTCAGATGAACCTGGAAAACAATTCGTTATCACGGAAATCAGAAACCTCGGTATCAATATAGTCACGGGCGATCTCGTCATGAGTTCTGTCGACGATTTGGCCAGCCTCTTTGCGCAATTTGACACAGTCGTTGGCTGCACGGGGTACGCGGCCGGCATAAATACACCGATGAAACTGGCGCAGGCGGCCCTGCAGGCGCGGATTCCACGCTATTTCCCATGGCAGTTTGGTGCCGATTTTGATGCCATCGGACGCGGCAGTCCACAAGACATCTTCGACGCGCAGATTGACGTGCGTGACTTACTACGCAGCCAGCATGAAACTGAGTGGGTCATCATTTCGACCGGCATCTTTATGAGCTATTTGTTCGAACCAGACTTCGGTGTGGTCGATCTGCAGAACGATACTGTTCACGCACTCGGCAGTATTGACAACACCATGACGCTGACAACTCCCGATGATATCGGGATGCTGACGGCAGCGATCGTATTTAAAACTCCTCGCATCCGGAATGAAATTGTGTATATCGCCGGTGATACACTGACCTACGCAGAGGTAGCAGATAAGCTGCAATCAGCGCTTGGCCGTCCTTTCAGCTGCACGGAATGGAGCGAACAATATCTGATGGATAAACTCGCGCTCAACCCGCAAGACATGATGTCTAAGTATCGTGCCGTTTTTGCACAGGGGCGGGGAGTTGCATGGGATAAAAAGCAGACATTCAATGAACGCCATAACATTCCGGTTACCGACGTGGCAGCCTGGATAAATGCAAACCTGACCCCGGGCAGCTCATTATAAACGTATTTAAGCTGCTGTAATAAATACCAGAGTCTTTCTCCTACCTACCCGAATATGGTGAAGAGAAAGACTCTGTTCCCCCTGTTGGCACTGATAGCAAAGCGGTTACGCTGTGTGAGCTGAAAACCGGCTCTCCGGTAAACCGGGGAATACGGCTGATTCCGCTCTTAGCAACGCTCCATCATGCCTTGACGGCACAGAAAGACCCACGCTGGCACTGGTACAATACAGCGTTGTGAATGCTTCTCCCGCGAGTGTCGGGCAAGTGCTCTGAACTCCTGGAGAGGGCAGGATACTCTCCGTCGTTCCGTCCGGACGATAACGTACAACACGGCTTCCTCCCCATTCGGCATTCCAGACA
This sequence comes from Serratia sp. OLAL2, assembly GCF_002752475.1. NCBI lineage: Bacteria > Pseudomonadati > Pseudomonadota > Gammaproteobacteria > Enterobacterales > Yersiniaceae > Serratia > Serratia sp. OLAL2. The sequence continues at coordinate 17,254 of NZ_MSTL01000024.1, forward strand.
TAGCCCATTGCGTCCACGCAGGAGCCGTCAGGCGCCCCCTTTCCTTCTGTTGCAGTGAACACGCGCTGGTTATTCATAGAGGGGTAATCACAGCACATTATACGGCCCTGCATCGAGTCACAGTAATACATCGTGCTGCCGTCCGGACTGAAACAGATGCTGTTCGGGATGGCCACCTCAGGCAGGGGTAGCGTCTCAATGCTGAGTGTCGCTGCATTTAGCCTGTGAAATCTTCCTATGACTTTCGCGGGGTATCCGTCATCCATGGTCCCGAAGACGAAATTACCCTCGCGGTCGCACCGACCATCCCCTGTCCGTGTTCCCGGTCCTCCCGGTGACGCCACAACCGGCGTAAAGATACCCGTATTCAGATCGCAGAAGGCGAATCGGGACGCCAGTCCCATCAGTAAAACGTCAGAATGTTCAGTAAGTGCAAACGATCCGAGGCGCTCAGGCAGGGACCAGCGCATCACAACACTGGTGTCTTCTTCAAGGGCAAGCAGCTCGCTGCCTTCAATGTCAGTCCAGTAAATCCTGCGTGTCCTCTCGCACCAGATTGGGCACTCTCCCAGCAAATTTCTGGCATCAGCAGCCACTGAAAACATGTTATTTCTCCCGCATATAAAAGTTTCGCATCGCGCCTGACCAAAAGCGTAAGGCCATCTGCACTATGGCAGACGGCAGTAACAAGCTATTCCCACCCTGTCAGGGCAAAAAACGCGCTGAAAGTTTGTCACCAAAAAGCATGATGGCGAGTCCTGCCAGCATGACCAGCATGCCCCCCAGTTTGAGCAGCGAAACCGGTCGCCGTACAGCACCCAGCAGACCGAAATGGTCAATCATCTGCGACGAGAGTAACTGCCCAACGATTGCCAGCCCGAGCAGGGCTGAAAAACCGATTTTCGGTGCCAGCACCACGTAGCTGAACAACGCACAGGCACCGATCAGGCCGCCCGCCAGACTCCATGCTGGCTGCGAAGGAATAGCAGCGAGAGAGCTAAATAACCCTCCACGTAGCAGCGAGTAAATCCCGAGGCTCAACGCCCCGGCCGTAAAGGAAAAGAACGCGGCGGTGACCGGATCGCCCCCGAGTCCTTTTGCGAGCTGACTGTTCAGGGTCGTCTGCAAAGTAATACCAAGACCCGCTGCAAAAGCTATTACGTAATAAATCGCGCTCATGCTGTTATTCCCTGTCAGCTTGCCTGTACCAGCGGCAGGAATTTCTCCGCAAAGATGTCCGGCTCATACCCGGCGGCGGCGAAAAGGTGTTCGCGTGATTCATCGATGGCAGCACGAAGACGCTCGCTGTCCACGCCCAGAACTTTGCCGTTCTGCTTGACGATGCGCCCGCCAATCATGACGGTATCGATGTTGCTGCGTTCAGTTGCATGCACCACCGTCCCGAAGGCATTCCCGTTCGGATAGAGATTGAGATCAGCAGCGTTAATCAGGATCAGGTCGGCCTGTTTGCCTGGCGTCAGGCTACCCACTTTATCCTGTAGTCCAGCACAGGTCGCACCATCGACGGTTGCCGACTTCAGCAGCTGCGCTGCCGGGAGCGTTGTCAGAGAATGCCCTGAATCACAGCAGTGCTGCTTATGCATACCCATTACTCGCTGCAGATAGAACGCCACGCGCATTTCCATAAACATATCTGTGCTGTAAGACGTTTCGTTATCCACGCTCAGGCCAGGATTGATGCCGTGGCGCTGCGCGGCCTCAATGGCAAACATCCCGCTTTCAATGCCATAGTGCGAATCTGAGCGCGGACAGACGTTCACCCGTACGCCGGCTTCACGCAGGATTTCCCAGCCCTCATCAGGCAGTGCTGTGCAGTGGTTGAAGATATTGTCCGGGCCCAGCAGGCCCTGCTGATGCAGTGATTTAAGCTCTGAAGCCATTTCAGCGCCAAAGAATTCGGTCACGATTGGCAGCCCGAGCCGGCGGGCCTCGGCCCACAATTCCGGCTCCAGCTGGGCCATGACGCCCAGAGAAACCAGTCCCTCAGGATTGTCTTTGAAATATTTTTCCTGCAGACGCTGCCAGTTACCCGGCCAGTGCGCTTTATCCCATTCGCCTGCTACCGGCGCGCCGGAAGCATGAATAGCGCGAATTCCGGCATCAAGCAGGGCTTCAACGGCGGCGTCTGCATGTGCTGCGGTACGGCTGTTGTGCGAGTTATCAATCATGGTAGTGATACCCGCATCAATCGCGCCCAGCGCCGTCAGGAGATTACCGACATAGATATCTGCGGGCCGATAGTATTTCGCAAACGAGAAGTGCGTGGCATTGCTATAGTCGTCCAGACAGGTGGCGTTGGGGTTGATGCGGCGCAGCTGGCCTTCCCAGGCGTGACGATGAGAATCGACCATCCCCGGCATAGCAATCATATTTGTGGCATCAATGACGTGAGCACCCTCGGCGTTCAGGTCCTTACCGATGGCGGTGATGGTTGACCCTGTGACAAGAATATCGCCACGTTCATAGTTACCAACATTCTCATCCATACTCAGTATGGTTGCACCGCGGATCAGCGTTACCGGCGCATTTGCCGTCTGATTGTTAACAATATTTCTGCTGTAATCGGTCATTTGAATTGTCTCTTTCAGGTTCAGAAGGAAAACAATACGCCTCCTATTTAAGCTGAAAAAGATGACTAACGTGTTTTCATCATTCAGAATTTGCGAATAATGATGGTTATCACCGTCACATGCTATTCAGGAGCGCAATCAGGTGGATCGAATTCAGGCTATGCAGGTTTTTATAAGGGTGGCTGAGGCCGGAAGCTTTGTCCGGGCAGCGGAAACACTGTCCCTGCCTTCTTCTACTGTTACCAGCACCATCAAAAACCTGGAGAAATATCTGCAGGTGCGTCTGCTGAACCGGACCACAAGACGGGTCAGCCTTACTCCGGAAGGTATGCAGTATCTGGCGCAGTGCCGGGAAATTCTGGCCTTAATTGAGCATACGGAAGCCAGTCTGGCCGATTCGAACAGGCGCCCCCGTGGCCGTTTACGCGTTGATATGCCCGGCGGTATAGCGCACTTCCTCGTGATGCCAAACCTGAAAGAGTTCTACAGCCGTTATCCTGATATTTACCTGATGATCGGCGTCAGCGACCGGCAGGTTGACCTGGTTCAGGAGGGCGTGGACTGCGTGATCAGAACCGGAGAGTTACTTAACTCCACGCTTGTAGCCCGTTCGCTCGGAGAATTTCGCTGGATCACCTGCGCCTCTCCCGATTATCTCAGGGAGTACGGTATTCCGCAGTCACCTGAAGATTTATCTCATCACCGGGCTATTCATTATTTTTCCGGACAAAGCCGGCGTACAGACGAATTGCGTTTTGTAAAGGGAACAGAAACGCTGTCCGTACCCGTCAGGGGGCAGGCAGCCGTCAACGAGACGGGACTCTATATAAAAATGTGCCTCGAAGGATTCGGGCTGGCGCAGCTTGCTGAGAACGTTGTGGCAGAACACCTTCAGAAAGGAACGCTGGTTGAAGTCCTGGCCGACTGGCAGCCGTCGTCTGTTCCTGTCGCATTGCTTTATCCCCATCAGCGTTTTCTTTCACCCGCCGTACGTGCATTTGCAGACTGGATAGATGAAATATTCAGTTGATACGTCTGTCACAGCTCCCCGTTGCACACTAAAAGTCAGTCATAAGGCTTGCTTATTATATTATTACTGACCGCGATCGCCCTGAGCGGCCTTTTCACCGAAAAGTCCGCTCATCGGGATAGTACAGATGGCTCCGGTACCATTAAGACGCTTCAGAACCTCGATGGAAAGTGATCTTACCCAGCAATAGTGGACACGAGACTAAGTGAGTAAACTCTTAACCAGAGGTGACTCATATGGCAAAACCAACGGCGACCAAAAAGCCCCGTAAACAACACACGCCGGAGTTCCGCCAGGAAGCCATCAAGCTTGCTGAACATATCGGCGTGGCCGCTGCAGCTCGCGAGCTCAGCCTGTACGAATCGCAGCTCTACAACTGGCGCAGCAAGCAGAAAAATCAGGCAACGTCCTCTGAGCGCGAGAGTGAACAGGCAGCTGAAATTGCTCGCCTCAAACGCCAGCTGGCTGAAAAGGACGAGGAGCTGGCCATTCTCCAAAAGGCCGCGACATACTTCGCGAAGCGCCTGAAATGAAGTATGTCTTCATCGAAAACCATCAGGCTGAGTTCAGTATTAAAGGCATGTGCCGGGTGCTGCGTGTGGCCCGCAGCGGCTGGTATGCCTGGCGGAGCCGTTGCACAGTTATCAGTGCACGCCAGCGCTTCCGACAGAACTGCGACAGCCTGGTCTGTAGCGCCTTCAGCCTGGCTAAACAGCGCTACGGAGCACCCCGCCTGGCAGAAGAGCTGCGTGCGCAGGGCCTGACATACAACGTGAAAACGATAGCCTCCAGCCTGCGGCGTCAGGGTCTGCGGGCAAAAGCTTCACGCCGGTTCAGTCCGGTAAGCTACCGTGAACACGGTCTGCCGGTCTCAGAAAACCTGCTGAAGCAGGATTTTAACGCCAGCGGCCCGAACCAGAAGTGGTCGGGAGACATCACATACTTACGTACGGCTGAAGGCTGGCTGTACCTGGCCGTGGTCATCGACCTCTGGTCGCGGGCCATTATCGGCTGGTCGATGTCATCGCGGATGACGGCAAACCTGGCCTGCGATGCGCTTCAGATGGCGTTATGGCGGCGCAGGCGGCCAAAATACGTTATCGTTCATACGGATCGGGGCGGGCAATACTGCTCAGCGGACTATCAGGCGCTACTGAAGCGGCATAATCTGCACGGGAGCATGAGCGCCAGGGGGAACTGCTATGATAACGCCTGCGCGGAGAGCTTCTTCCACTCGCTGAAGGTGGAATGCATCCATGGAGAACGTTTTACCAGCCGTGAAATGATGCGGGCAACGGTGTTTAATTATATAGAGTGTGATTACAATCGCTGGCGTCGTCACAGTGCCTGCGGCGGCCTCAGCCCGGAACAGTTCGAAAACCAGACCCTCGCTTAGGGACGTGTCCACTTCACGTGGGTAAGATCAAAGCATCCGCCGCAGAGGATCAGCTGGTACCCTGTTGTGTAAACCCATTCAGCCCGGCTGCTGTACAGGTTCCAGGTGCGCATCTCGTCCGGCAGCCATTCCGGTGCAGGCTCCTGCAACTGAGATTGCTGTGGTCATCAGTAATGGCACCGTCCAACCTCCGGACAACTCCTGTACTTTACCCAGCAACAGCGGTCCCATCGCCGCCATCAGATAACCGATACTCTGCGCCATACCTGACAGCGCGGCAGCATCACCAGCGTTTGTAGTGCGCAACCCGATGAAGGTCAGACCCAGCATCATGCTGGCACCCGAGCCGAAGCCGAGGAGTGCAGCCCACAGCATCGCCAGATTTGGCAAATAAAGGATGCCAATAAAGGACACTGCGGTTAACAGGCTGACGCCAGCAGCGGCTAATTTCTGATCGTTAAGACGACGCAGCGTGGCTGCCAGAATCAAGCCGGGAATGGCGGTGGTAAGCTGAAGGATACCATGTACCTCACCAGCCTGAGCTGAGGAGAGCCCACTGCCTGTCAGAATGGCTGGCAGCCAGCCGACCGCAACATAAAACGGCATCGCATTCAGGCCCATAAACAAGGTGACCTGCCACGCCAGAGACGAGCGCCAGACCGCAACGGTCGCTGCTTTTTTCTCACCTGCTACTGGCAGTTGATGCTTTTTCTTAAACTGCGGCAACCATAAAAGCAACGCAAGGAGCGGTGCAATAACCAACATGGCTAACGCGATGTTCCAGCCCCAGCTCTGCGTCAGAGGAATGACAATGGCAGAGCCAATGGCGCCAGCGGCGCCCATGGTGATGGAATATGCTCCCGTCACGGAAGCCACGTTGCCGGAAAAGTCACGCTTGATCAGGCCAGGCAGCAGGACATTGCCCAGGGCAATCCCGATACCAATTAACACTGTTCCGCCATAAAGCGCCCAGACGCTGTCTGTTGAGCGAAGCAGAATCCCCGCTGAAATCACGACCAGGGCACCAAAAAGGGTGCGTTCCAGGCCGTACTTGCGGGAAATCGATGCGCTCATTGGAGAAAAGGCGGCAAAGGCCAGTAAAGGCAGCGAGTTAAGCAGCCCAACGGCCGTGATACTTAGGTCAAAATCATGGCGAATAGACTCTAAAACGGGTGCGATAGCGGTAAAAGGAACACGCAGGTTAATGGCGATAAAAAGGATGCCGGTCACTAGTAGGATTGAAGACCACTTGTTCGTAGTGTGGGACATAAGTTTTGCTTTCTCTGAAAAAAGAAAGACTTTAAAGGACGCATGAGTTACAGAATATAGATAACCTGACAACATATAGCTAAATCATGCCAGTTAATAAAAAATCCGTGACCTCGCCGGAAGAGTTTAATGCCGATGATTTCAGTCAGGCCGCTATCGCCCTGCATGTATCATCGTCAGGCGAGTATGCCGGGCAGAGTCCGCACGCTCATCGCAAGGGGCAACTTATTCTCTCTTTGCGCGGTGCAGTGCGCTGTGAGGTTGAGGATGCGCTGTGGCTTGTTCCACCGGGACATGCCGTCTGGGTTCCGGGAGAAATCCCCCACCGTTGCCGGATCACGAAGAATGCAGACACGTGCTTTTTATTCATCGAGCCCGGCACGGCAGCGATGCCAGAAGTCTGCTGTACCATAGCGATTACACCTCTGGTCCGCGAGCTTGTTCTGTATCTTGCAGAGCAGGAACATGCTTATTCGCCTGACAGTAAGACCGCAAGGCTGGCAGCGGTGCTGCTGGAACATATACCGGATGTGCCGGTTAAAACGCTCCACCTGCCGAGATCCGACCATCCTAAAATCCGGACTATGGCTGAGGCACTTTTTAATGATCCTGATGACCGGAGGACGTTAAAACAGTGGGCTGCTCATCTTGCTACCAGCGAACGATCTCTGGCCAGGCTGATAAAAGAGGCGACAGGAATGAGCTTTGGTCGCTGGCGTCAGCAACTGCATTTGATGATTGCCCTGAGCCATCTGTCTGAAGGTCAGCCCGTGCAGTGCGTAGCCGGAACGCTGGGATATGATTCGGTCAGTGCGTTTATTACGATGTTCAGAAAAGCGCTGGGTAAATCACCGACGCAATATTTTTCTTCCCTGGATTAGTACACAAGCACAGAAGGCGGATTTATTCAAAGAACACCAGCGTCCGCTTTTCGCTCGTTGCCGACCGTCATGCTGAATCGTGTTATAACAAAGAACACGGCCAGATCAAGTCTGAGCCTATACATCTAAAGTGATGAGCGGGCTCTTTGCCGCCCGCCCCCGCAGCCTGCGAATTTTTCCTGACACACAGTGCCACGAAAAATTCGTAGGGAGGTTATACCTTTAACACCACCACGACTCTGCCCACAAGAATATATTGTCAAAGCCACATTCCTTTGCGGCTTCTTGCCCCTGCCCTCAGGCTTTATCCATCAAATAACGATGTGCTTTTGATGCCGCACTGGCGGCTTTGAAAATATAGCGTTTGTCGTTTTTCAGTGCTTTCAGCCAGGAAGCGATATAGCTTTCGTGCTGAACCTCTCCGAGAATCCCCAGATCCGCCATAAGGAACGCGCTTCCCAGCTCGGCGATCAACTCCTCATAAGCATAATCCTCACTACCAAATTTTCCTTTAATCTCGCGATTCAGGCGGCTTTTACCACCACTCCAGTGCACCAGTTCATGCAGTCCAGTGGCGTAGAAATTGGCTGCATCTGAAAACAGATAGCGCTCTGGTAGCCAGACTTCATCAGTTGAGGGTCTGAAAAAGGCGTTTTGTCCTTTCTCAATAATGTTTGCGCCGCTCTTCTGGAACAGATTTTCAGCCTTCGGCAATGGGTCAAAGGTTGCTTCCGGGCTGACTGTTTCAGTTGTCAGAGGCAAGCCGTCAATTTGCTGAACGTTAAACACGGTGAAAGTTTTCAGCATCGGGATCTGGTCGATTCCACCATATTCGTTTTCTTTCTCTAAGGTTGTATAGAAAATGGCTGTCGTGCCGTGCTCGCCTTTGCGAACCTGCCCACCTACTGCCTGTGCTTGTTTGTAGGTCATCCAGCGTGAATCACCGAAGCCCTGTTTTGACGCACTGCACCACAGCAGCATGATATTCATTCCGCTATACGAGATACCGGTTGCGAAGTTGCAAGGCAACCCAGACATGCCCGGCACCCGTTGCCACGGGCAAGACCATGGTTTTACACCGACTTCAAGCGCTGCAATGATGTTGTCGGTGACGGTCTGATAAATATCTGTTCTGGTTTGAGAAAACTTCGTTTTTGAGGAGCCTGACTGCTCCAGCGGGGATAAGCTGGTCGCCGCTGCGGTGTTAGGGGCGCTAGTCTGGGTGGTATGCAGGGAAATGGTCATGTTTTTTCTCCGTCAGTGGTGTGATTTTCGTCTTCGTATCGCCTGACGATTCGCTTTCCCGGCATCGTTCCGTCCCGCAAGGGCGCAGAATGCGTGCCATTTACCCTTGCGGGACGGGTTGTGTTGGGAAACGATTAACCGGAAGCTGATACGGGAACGAAAATCACGCTGGAGAAAAACTGCTCCTGCATAGGCGGGCGTAGCGCCCCTTGTTCCAGAGTGGTGAAAGGGGGTTGGGGGTTGGGG
>NZ_MSTL01000022.1:0-5475 GCF_002752475.1 Serratia sp. OLAL2
GCCTGGCGGCAATAGCGCGGTGGTCCCACCTGACCCCATGCCGAACTCAGAAGTGAAACGCCGTAGCGCCGATGGTAGTGTGGGGTCTCCCCATGCGAGAGTAGGACACTGCCAGGCATCAAATAAAGCCGAAAGCCCTGAACTGACGTTCAGGGCTTTTTGCTATGCGTAAAATAAATATACTGGCTGTATCTATTACTTTGAAAAATACCTTTTTGGCATATGTAGCTTATTCTTATAAGGAATCATAATGTTTTTTGCCAGAGAAATAGCCAGATTAATATATAATTGATAGCTTCAGATTATTATTTAAATAATAAAAATGCCTATTTATTAATGTGTTGATAAGAAATATCTGGCTATATCAAAGATAAATCTTAATTCTTTAGTGTATTATTCGATAAATTTCACGTTAATTAAAACAAATATTAGCCAGACGCCTCGAATCGAGTAGACTAGGCGAAAGATTATTTCCGTATAGGTACTGAACGTTATGTCTACTGAAAGCGCGTCTTTAAAAAACCACAATACGTTTGCGCTCCCGGTCAACGCAGCGCACCTGATCATGGCCGATAGAATTGAGCTGATGCTCAAGGTGTGGCAACAAACGCGCAAGCGTCAGGAGCCGCTGCTGATTCTCGGTGAAGGTAGCAACGTGCTGTTCCTGGAGGATTTCTCGGGTACGGTAATGGTCAATCAGTTGAAGGGTATCGATGTTCGAGAAGATAACGATGCCTGGTATCTCCACGTCAGCTCCGGTGAAAATTGGCATGACCTGGTGCAATATACGCTGCAGGCTGGGATCAGCGGCCTGGAAAACCTGGCGTTGATCCCTGGATTGGCCGGTTCTGCCCCTATTCAGAACATCGGCGCCTACGGCGTCGAATTGAAAGACGTCTGCGAGTATGTCGATTTGCTGGACTTCTCTACCGGCGCTATCGATCGCATCCCGGCTGCCGAGTGTGGTTTTGGCTACCGGGAAAGCATTTTCAAGCACCGTTTCCAAACTGGGCATGTCATTGTCGGGCTGGGTCTGCGTCTCAACAAACAGTGGCAACCCAAATTGAGTTACGGCGATCTGGCCAAGTTGGAGCCCACCACGGTGACGCCGCTTCAGGTATTTGAATCCGTATGTGCTATGCGTCGCAGCAAGCTGCCCGATCCGCGCGAAACCGGCAATGCCGGCAGCTTCTTCAAGAATCCTTTGGTGAACGCAGAGAAAGCCGCAGAACTCGTCGCCAAATATCCCGGCATGCCGCATTATCCGCAGCAGGATGGTCAGGTGAAGCTGGCCGCCGGCTGGCTTATCGACCAATGCGAGCTGAAAGGATATCGCATCGGTGGTGCTGCGGTACACCGCCAGCAGGCGCTGGTGCTGGTGAACATCGACAATGCCCACAGCCAGGATGTGGTGGCGCTGGCGCGTCACGTACGCAAGACGGTGGCCGATAAATTCGGTGTGTGGTTGGAGCCTGAGGTGCGTTTTATTGGTGCGACCGGTGAGCTGAATGCCGTGGTGGTGCTGTCATGAAAGATACCAAGGTTCCGTTAAAACTGATCGCGTTGTTGGCCGACGGCGAATTCCATTCCGGGGAACACCTCGGTGAGTCACTCGGCATGAGCCGTGCTGCGATCAATAAGCATATTCAAACCATTCGCGAGTGGGGGCTGGATGTCTTTACCGTGCCTGGCAAAGGGTACAGCTTGCCTGCCCCCATGCCGCTATTGGAGGCGGAACGCATTCTAAAAGGGTTGGACGACAAACGCGTTACCGTGTTGCCGGTAGTCGACTCTACCAATCAATATTTGCTGGATCGTATCGAAACACTACAATCTGGCGACGCCTGCATCGCTGAGTATCAACTGGCAGGCCGCGGTCGTCGTGGGCGCCAGTGGATTTCGCCGTTTGGCGCCAATTTATACCTGTCGATGTTTTGGCGATTGGAACAGGGGCCAGCTGCGGCGATGGGGCTGAGCCTGGTGATCGGCATGGTGATGGCGGAGGTCTTGCAGCGCCTTGGTGCTAAAGACGTGCGAGTAAAATGGCCCAACGACCTCTACCTGAACGATCGCAAATTGGCAGGGATCCTGGTCGAGTTGACAGGAAAAACTGGCGATGCGGCTCAGTTGGTCATCGGTGCTGGCATTAATTTGGCGATGCGGGATACCAATGCCGGGGGGATCAACCAAGGTTGGATCAACCTGCAAGAAGCCGGCATTAACATCGATCGTAATGAGCTGACTGCTACTTTGCTCAATGAATTGCGGCAGTCGTTAAAACAATTCGAGATAGATGGGCTGGGGCCATTCATTGGTCGTTGGCGCACGTTGGATAATTTTATCGACAGACCGGTCAAACTGCTGATTGGTGAGCGGCAGATTGTAGGCATCGCACGAGGCATCGATTCGCAGGGGGCACTGCTGCTGGAACAAGATGGGGAGATCAAACCCTTTATCGGCGGAGAGATATCGCTGCGCAGTGCAGAATAGCGAGAGCAACCAAGGGGACGTTACCGTCCCCTTGAGCGATCGGTAGTATTACTTTCTTAAGCGCACGCTTTCAACGGCATGGTTGGCGCTTTTGGTCATGATCAGGCTGGCGCGTTCGCGGGTAGGTAGTATATTCTGCTGCAAATTCAAGCCGTTAATTTCATTCCACAATTGTGTAGCGATATTAATCGCTTCCGGTTCCGGCAATTTTGAATAGTTATGGAAATAAGAATCGGGATTGGAAAATGCGCCCTGACGGAATTTCAGGAAACGATTGATATACCAGCTTTGCAATAGCGTCTCCGGGGCATCGACATATATGGAGAAGTCGACAAAATCGGAAACGAATACGCGATGAGGATCGTGCGGGTAATCCATACCGCTTTGCAATACGTTAAGCCCTTCCAGGATCAGAATATCCGGTTGCTCGATGACTTTATTACCCTCAGGTACAACGTCATAGATTAAATGAGAATAAACCGGAGCGGTAACGCGTTTGGCGCCGGATTTCACTTCTGACACGAATTTCACCAGGCTATGCATATCGTAAGACTGCGGGAAGCCTTTTTTCTTCATCAGGCCGCGTTCGTTCAGCACCTTATTAGGATGCAAGAAGCCGTCGGTCGTGATCAACTCAACGCTGCGGTGTTCCGGCCAGCGGCTCAGCAACGCCTGCAACAGACGTGCGGTCGTGCTCTTACCTACGGCTACGCTGCCGGCGATGCCGATGACATAGGGAATTTTTTGCCCGTCGGTGCCGAGGAATTGCTCGAGCACCGCCTGTCGGCGCAGGTTGGAACTGATATAGAAGTTCAATAGTCGTGACAGCGGCAGATAAATCTGCGCAACTTCTTCCAACGAGAGATCTTCGTTAATCCCTTTCAGCTTAACGATCTCTTCTTCCGATAACGTCAGCGGCACCGAATCTCGCAACGCAGCCCATTGGGTACGATCGAACTGTAGGTAAGGCGTTGCTAAAGATTGATCTCTTTTTATCATAAGCCAAATTCTGCCTGTTAACGCAGGTTGGGAAAGGCGCCGGACGCCAACTCCAGAGAATAAACAAGCTGCATATTATAGACAGCTTCGTTTTTGGCGTAGACTTTTTTCGCAAAAGTTGTCGATAGGCAGCAGTTTATGTCAATTGTGCGAAGCGGCGCGCAGTTGATAAGGCGGGGTTGCAAGGCGGTATCATCGGGGCCGGATACCGCCTGAAGGCTAGCAGGCAATGGCGCGCGAAGGTTGGTTTACGGTGAATAGACGTTTGTAATAAATGACGGTCGGATGATAATGCCCATCGGGGCCCGCTGCATAATCCGGTAGCTCGCCCAAACAGCGATAACCCAGGCTGCGATAAAGCGCTTCAGCCGCTGAGCCAGCCTGCGTATCCAGGTACAATAGCCCGCGCTGCTGTTGCAGTGCCGCCTGCTCCAACGTCTTCATCAGCGCCAGACCTACGCCGTTGCGGCGAGCGCGGCTATGCACCAATAGCTTCACCACCTCCGCACGATTACGGCCATTCGGTTTCTGGCAGAGCTCGAGTTGCACGGTGCCAACGACGCCGCGTTCGTCGCGGGCAATCCACAATAGCAGCTCGCTTTTGGCCAAGGCGGGACGCAGGCTGTGGAAGTAACTCTCGGCGTCTTCATGCGGGATTAAGGTGTCGTAGCCCACTGAAGCACCGTGGGTGACCGCATCGGTCAACAGGCGAGCCAATTCATCGCGATAAATCGGGAGCGTAGCGGCGTTGATAGGCACTATTTTCATCGGTCATTCCTCCAGAGATGGGGGTAATGAAGATAAGCAATAACTGCGCCAGAACGACGAAAGGCATAGCCACGGCGAAAGAGCGAGCAATAAGTGTAGTTCACGCCACGAACCTGGGCAGCGATCCTCTTTTTGGTGCATCGATCCCGCTCACGGTTTACCGACGCAGGTTACGTGTTTTGAGAAGCCCGACACGGAGAAAGGGGCTCTCAATGCTTGCAAAAAGTGGATAAAATTGTAGAGAATGATTGCCGCAAGTGATGAATGTTTGCACGCCGCAGGCTGCGAATTGCATGACAGCATGCAAAATTGACTGATTTGTGAGCGAAAGTGCGCGTAAAGCAATTTTTTTGTTGCATAGGCCGTCCGCTCTACCTAGAATGCGCTGCACTTGATGCCGGCTTAGCTCAGTAGGTAGAGCAACTGACTTGTAATCAGTAGGTCACCAGTTCGATTCCGGTAGCCGGCACCATTCAAGTCACAAGTAGTTAAAATCTGGTGGGGTTCCCGAGCGGCCAAAGGGAGCAGACTGTAAATCTGCCGTCACAGACTTCGAAGGTTCGAATCCTTCCCCCACCACCAAATCTTGCCTTCGGCGATTAACTGAGATGCGATAAATACCGCAGCGGTTGATGGCGGGAGGAGAGGGCGAAAGCCTTCGGCAAGGTTCGAGCTGTGCAGCGCAAGGCGCAGCCGGCCCGAAGGATGCGAAGCGAGTGATGAATAGTCCTGCTCCATCCCAAAATTCTACAGAAAAATCAGGTAGCCGAGTTCCAGGATGCGGGCATCGTATAATGGCTATTACCTCAGCCTTCCAAGCTGATGATGTGGGTTCGATTCCCACTGCCCGCTCCAAGATGTGCTGATATAGCTCAGTTGGTAGAGCGCACCCTTGGTAAGGGTGAGGTCGGCAGTTCGAATCTGCCTATCAGCACCACTTCTTAATTTCTCGCCCCCTGATTTTCTTTCTGTTCTGGATTCAACGAGCAAATGCTTGGTTGATGTGGTGATACCACCGATTTATCCGTGTCTTAGAGGGACAATCGATGTCTAAAGAAAAGTTTGAACGTACAAAACCGCACGTTAACGTCGGTACTATCGGCCACGTTGACCACGGTAAAACTACCCTGACTGCAGCGATCACCACCGTTCTGGCTAAAACCTACGGCGGTTCTGCACGTGCTTTCGACCAGATCGATAACGCGCCAGAAGAAAAAG